>NZ_JBCOMI010000025.1:0-22716 GCF_040924245.1 Ruminococcus sp. J1101004sp1_RTP21198st1_B9_RTP21198_201120
TGTAAGTACGGTTCGGGGGCGAGTATTTGGAAACCTACCATAGCAATATGGCAAGGCGCTGGGTACTTAGCCTACAGAGGGAAGGACGTATTATCCGTCAGGGAAACCATAATAAAAAGGTTCATATCTTCCGGTATGTAACTGAATCCACATTTGACAGCTACATGTGGCAGTTGATCGAAAACAAGCAGAAGTTTATTTCCCAGATCATGACCAGCAAAGCACCGGTCAGAAGCTGCGAAGATGTGGACGAAGCGGCACTGTCCTATGCAGAGGTCAAAGCACTGGCAACCGGAAATCCAGCAGTAAAAGAGAAGATGGCATTGGATGTGGATGTGGCGAAATTAAAGCTTCTAAAAGCGAACCACATGAATAACCAATACCGACTGGAAGATGATATTGCAAGGAATTTTCCGCAACAGATTGCAAAACTGACGGAGATTATTGACAGCTATAAGGCAGATATCGCTCATTTTTCTGAGCATAAAATTACAGATCCAGAGCAGTTTTCTATGGAAATCAGTGGCAAAGTGTTCACAGAAAAGAAAGAGGCAGGAGCGGCTCTTCTGGCGGTCTGCAAAGACATTAAGTCTGTAGATGCAGCTATGGACATTGGAAGTTATCAGGGATTTAACATGAGAATCCAATTCGACAGCTGGAGCAAAGAGTTTATCCTGTCTGTAAAGCATGAATCGGTAGCTAAAGTTCGGTTGGGAGCCGATGCCCTGGGAAATATCATTCGTATCAATAATCTTTTAGAAAGTTATCCGGAAAAACTGGCAGAAGCAGAACAACGGCTGGAAACGGTACAGGAGCAGATGACAAATGCCAAAGAGGAAGTCGGGAAGCCATTTCCAAAAGAAGAGGAACTGAGCCAAAAACTGGAGCGGCTGTCAGAATTAAATGCACTTCTCAATATGGATGAACGGGAAGATACAGAAACAGAGCAGTCGGAATCAAAAGAGAAAGAAGAAAGACCGGCACGAGGTTCTATCCATGAGAAGCTGCAGATTTATAAAGAAAAGAGTCAGCGGGAAAGTGAAACTGGCAAGGAAAATAGAAAGCGGGACTTCGGTCTGGAATAAGAAAACAAGGAAGATGGCATAATCTGGCAGAAAGAATGTTCTGTGGGTTATGCCTTCTTTCAGAATACGGGAGGAACTTATATGGCAAGAAGTATGATAACAGGTAGAGAAACACAGAAAATGCAGGAATATACGCAGGAACGGATCAATCAGGCAGAGCGTAGAGGCGTAGAGTTTCCAACAGATGTAAAAGAACAGATTTCTGAATATGCGAATCTGATCGGTGAGGAAGAGAAAGTTAGGACTCTGGTAAGAAATCTGGCAGATGCATTGAGCAAAGCAGATGAGGAAAGTGTAGAGGATTTACTGGATGATGCAAGAATGGATATTCAGGACTTACCAGATCCAACCATAGGCAAGCTGGAACTTCGGGATTATGGATATACAGCAGAGGATATGGTACCGCTTAGAAAAGAAGCAGCCTTAGATTATCACAGGATGGGTTCTAAGATTTATTGCTTGGGCAGCGATGGCGGTAAGGGAGAGTATGCAAGTAAAGAAATGATACAGGCACATGAAGGTCTGTTTGGCATGGAATTACAGATGTGGGAACGGATAAGGGATCAGGATCTGGATTATGCCGATGAAGATTTTGGAGCATTTCAGGAGCCTATGAGTGTCATTGAGCAGGAAGAAGCACTGAAATTATACGATGCCGGAGCAGATATTTATCTGATCACTAATTTTTCGTCACCAATCTATGTCACGGAACGCATGGAAATCGAACGAGGACCGGAGCATTATCAGATGTCCATGGCAGAACGGGAGCGTTTCCGTAACCTGGAATGGGAAATGCAGAAATATCCGCAGATTCAGTCTTTGAAAGAGGCAAACCTGTTGTTAGGAACAAGGCGAACCTTTGGTATTTATCAGATCAAAGATGATTCACCGGGCGAAAATTATGCATTTATGAATATGAGTTTTATTGAAAGTCATGGTATGCAGATAAAAAAAGAAGATTATGAGCTGGTCTATGTTGGAGAATTACTGGGAAATACGTCACTGGATGATATTTTTGAAAGGTTCAACATTGATAGACCGAAAGACTTCCGTGGGCATTCCCTGTCTGTCAGTGATATCGTTGTTTTGAATGATGGGGAAAAAGTAACAGCTCATTTTGTAGACAGTATCAGTTTTGAACAGCTGGATTCTTTCCTGAATCTGGAAGAACAGGTTCTTAGTGAACTGGCATATGAGGTAGGAGAACGGTATTTTGCTATTCAGAGGACAGAAGAAGGATACGATTATTCCTTTTACGATGAAGATTTCCGTCTGATGGATGGTGGCGTCTATGAAAATGATGAAATTTCTATTGAAGAAGCGGCAGAGGAACTTTTGGAAGACGAAGGCTGGACTGGAGAACGCATCCGTGGGGATTATGATCAGTTGATGGAAAAAGTGAAAGAAAGGGATGAGGTTGTAATGGCAGAGATTCAGAAAAGCCAGGGCGAATATAAGCCACTGGCTAAGGTAGAAGAACTGGAAGAGGCGAATTATAACATGATTGACAATGTACTTAACAATATGCCACTGAAGAAAGAACCTTATCTGGAATACTTTGCCACAGAATGTGATGAGTTCCATGATATGGGAGCTTATGAAAAAAGTACCGATGTTAATCAGATAGCTGCAGTCTATGAAAAATATAAGGAGAATCCAGAAACTGCGTATCTGGGATGCTCGATGGGAATTATCTATCGTGATCCGGAAGACAGTTACTACGATGATGCTGAATTTGCAATCGTAAAAGGAAATACAGTACTTGGAAATCTGATGGATGATGTTCGGTTTTATGGAGAGCTTGCACTGGTACGGGAAGGGATTGAGAAAATTCATGAAGCATTGCCGGACTACAAGTATGTACCGATGAGGGATGTTCGAGAAGCAATGTATCCAGAGAAGATGACCACAGAACAGCTGGCAGAGGCACTGGATGAGATTGCAGAAGCATTTGATCCGTATGATTACCGGGATCATGTAGAACCAGGGCAGGATACCTTACAGGAAGTCATGCTGGATCTGCAAAGTGGAAATGTTGGTTCTTATATTTCCTTTCTGAAGGATGTGATTGAAGAAGACTGTGAGCAGTCCGTGTGGGCAGGTGTTTTGCTGGAACGGCTGAAATCCTACGAACCAGATATATCCAAAGAAACAGAGCCGATGGTGTATGTGAATTACTGTGAAAAGCGGGAGCTGATGGAACCACGCTGTCAGAAGCTCTCAGATCTGGATTCCCGTACTGCACAGAAGGATAAGGAATGGTACGCAGACCGTAATCCGAGGACGGATGAGCCGATGGTAACAGCCCAGATGTTTTTTACTATATATTATGCGGAAAAAGGCGATAAAATGCTGCAATATTTCAAAGGGAAAATAGATATTGGAACAGGAAATGGCGGTATTTTAAGTCAGCTGAAACTCCAAAATGAACTGAAACTTACGGATGAAAGTTGGATTGGTTATCTGAAAAACAAGGGAAATGAAGAGTTTCAGAAGTGTATGGAAGATCTGACCGATATGCAGAACCATGTGCTGCCATATTTGCAGAGCTTTTGCAGTCTGGAAGAAAAAAGTGTGCAGGAAAAGCAGGAACGGCAGGTTGCAGAAAAGCAGGACAGCAGAGTAGAAGCGTCAAGAGCAGCGAATGTGACAAAAGGGGATAATGACAAAGCTGTGAAAAAGGTAGTTTCGAGTATGCAAACAGAAAAGAATAAAGCAACTACGAAGGCAAAGAAGCCATCTATTCATGAACGACTGGAAATCAATAAGAGAAAAATCCAAGAAAAGCAGGGAAAAGATGACCCGGAGAGAGGAGCTGATCGGGATGTAAGAACGGTATAAATTTATAGAAAGGCACTTGGCTCCGTTTTGGACATAGCAAAAGTGCTGACAGTGACGAACGAAGATGTGCTGCCTGCTTATTTGCAGAGAGTATCTGATTTTGAAGACTGCCTGCTTGCAACTTGTACGAAGGCGAATCAGTGTGATGCGATTGTGACAAGGAATAAAAAGGATTTTCTTTCCTTTTGGATTACACTGCTTTCTCCGGAAGAACTGCTGAATATTTATTCGTAAAATATGTTTTTACAATCGGTAGCAGAAGGAAAGTTGAATGATAACTCCGATCCAGCATACTGGAAAATATAAAAATTTTATAACAAAGTGGAAAACCCTGCGTAGGATCAGAAATGTTCTCACAGGGTTTCATGTATCTAATAAAATATAGAAATTTAGCTGATTTCTGCTAGAATAAGAAAAACTGTTAAAAAAATATCGTACATAGATCAAAAAGACTATATATGGGCGACCTTTTAAAGCCGATTTATATAAAATAGAAGAAAAAAAGGTGGTCGATACCGTGGATATAAAAACAGCGGTCATATATCGTTTAAACGATCTGATTAATCAGAAAGATATCACAGTGAATGAGGCGGCGGTATGTTCTGGCGTTCCTCCTTCGACATTAAAGAATATTTTGTATGGTCAGAGTAAGAATGCTGGCGTAGTTACAATAAAAAAGATATGCGATGGATTGGATGTCACAATACAGGAATTTTTTGCTGATCCCATCTTTGCAGATTTGGAACCCGAACTATAGGAAGAGTAAATGCTCATAGGATTCAGATTCTGCAGGATGGATTTTTTATGAAAAAGAGTTAGGAAAAACTAACCTATGAGGACATAGATGTATAAAATAGCAATTTGCGATGATGATAAAAATTATAGGGAGAAAATAGAGAAGGTTATAGAAACGGAAGGGATTCTTCCTAAGAGCGAGATACGGTTTTATGAATACGAGTCAGGAAAGGAACTACTGGAAAATGCTGATATTTTGCATGATTTGGTCTTTATGGATATGCGTATGCCCGGATTGGATGGGAATAAATCGGTACTGAAGCTGAGGGAATACAATAGGGCAGCGATATTGGTGTTCTGCTCCGGATACTTTGAACCGACTCCAGATAGCATCAATATTGGGCAGCCGTTCCGTTATATTATGAAAGACTTGCATGACAGAAGTCTGAAAAGGGAAATCCCTGCGATTTTATCAAAAGTAAAATTGCACTGTGGAGATTATTCCGTGACGGTTACATCAGCGGGAAGAGTAATTCGTATCTATACGGAAGACATTTTATATATCTGTCTGGCGAAAAGGGGTTGCTCTATATACGTTGCTAGGCAGGGGGAGATAGATGAGATGCATTGTAAGGAATCTTTAGGCGATTTATATGAACGTCTGGCCGGAAGGGGATTTGAGTATGCACATAACAGTTATATTGTAAATCTGGCGAAAGTGGAAGGATTGGAAAAGAATGTGGCGCTGCTACAGATGGGAATCCAATTGAATGTTTCAAGGTCGAGAAAAGGTCAGTTTGCTGACGCTCTGATCATGTTTCTTGGGGAAAGGAACGGCATGGTATGATAGTAAGAGATTTTTTGATCTGCCTTCTTCAGATGTATCTGTTGGAAGATCTGGAAAAGAACATGCTCCCATACAGAAGAGAAAACTTTTTGGGAAAATTTCTCGTATATTTTGTCATAGCGCTGGTAATGCTCGGAATCAACCACTTGGAATCCTCAATATTTAATATGGTAATGATTCCGGTAACGTATATGATTGTGTCAATGGTTGTGTTCCGGGGAAATATATGGAAGAAGCTGGTTATAGTATGCTGCTATTATGTGCTGGCAATTATTCCTGAATTTCTCTTTGCAACGCTTACGAATGCGTATGGCGTGACAGGTGCATCTGAGGGTTTTGGGACGGAAATAGAAAAGACATTAGCGCTACTACTGATGAGTACCATGACATTTCTATTTATTAAATGCATTAATCAGGTAACGAGAAAAAGGGATTATCTGACGATTGAGAATAAAACTTTTACTGTGCTGCTCATGCTGCCAACCGCTACGATCATTATATTAGGATGTGTGTTTTATTCAAATATTTCTTTTGAAGGAATGAACAGGGTTATGGTTCCGGTAGGAGCTTCACTGCTGCTATTGACGAATATCTTCATTTTCTCAGTGTTTGACCGGTTTGTAGAGAAATCAGAAGAAGTGAAGAAGATGGCCCGGCTTTACCAGAAAAGCAGGGCGGAGATTGCTAATTTACAGTATATGAATAAGGTCAATGAGGATAACAGGGCATTCTTACACGATATAAATAAATTTATTTGTACAGTAGCCGGTTTGATGGAAGAAGGAGAAAATCAAGAGGTCAAGGAGATTATGGAACATTTAGGTGTCCGGATTCAGAGCCTTCAAAAAGGTGTGTATTGCGAACACCCGATCTTGAACAGCATCCTGTGCGAAAGGAAATTCCTTGCGGAATCTAAGAATATTTCCTATAAGATTACCCTGGGTAATGATCTCAGGCTGGACTTTTTGGAAGAACTGGATATGATCTCAATCGTAGGTAATCTTTTGGATAACGCACTGGAAGCGGCAGAAAAGACAAAAGATGGCCGATATGTAGAATGCAGGATGTATATGGGAAATGAGGAACATTTCCTTGTTATGGAATTTTGCAACGGGTATGTTGTTCCGCTGTTAAAGGACAAGGACCGGTACATAAGCACCAAAAGAGATGCAGACAGTCACGGGATCGGACTGCATACGGTTGGAAAACTGGTTAAAAAGTATGCTGGAATTATGAGAGTGGAGGTCGGAGAACAGGAGTTCTCTGTTAAGCTGATCTTTACAATAAAATAAAGATGTGCAAAAATCGCCCAAAAAGTTACCGTTTTTGCCACGGTAATTGAAAAGAGGGCGATTTTTGTGTAAACTTTCGAAAAAAAAGGAGGCATGTAACTATGAAAAAAACAATCAGAAAAAGCTTGGGTATCAAAGTACTTGGAGTTGTAAACTGTCTTGCACTCTGCCTGACGGCATATACGGCAAATCTGGCGTGCAACTGGCTGTACTATCAGGAAGAAGAGCCGGAAGAAGTTAAGAAAATGAGGAAATTCTAGTGTGGAAAAAAACTACCGGCTGGCTTTTTGAAGTGCAAAAAAGGAACGGGATTCTTGAAGAAAAAGACCGCAGGTTGTATGAATATGCTTACGGTGTACTGCTGGGCAGGGTCGCGATATACCTTATCACTGTCATACTTGGCATCGCAACGGGGAATTGGCTGGAGATGCTAGTCTTTTTATTGCCCTTTACTGTTCTAAGGCAGTATGCCGGAGGAATTCATTTAGAAAAAGCAGGGAGCTGCATGATTGTTTCCAGTATCCTTGTCCTTCTATGCAGTCAGTATCTGGCATCTGACCTAATTGTGACGTGGCAAATGCGGATTATATGGCTTGTCGCAGTTGGATTCATATTTGCTATGGCACCGGTGGATGCCAGCAGCAAGAAACTGGATGTGAAAGAGAAGAAAGTTTATGGGATGCGCGCGAGGGTAATTTTAGTGATTGAATGTGCGATAGCAGGTGTTTTTTCTGTGACCGGATATTCCCTGATCGTAAAGGGGCTTATGGTAGCGCATATTGTTTTGGCGTCCGGTTTGATATTGGGATGGATCAAAATTTTTTTTGACAAAGAGTTAGAGGTAACTAATTACAGGTAGAAATAAGAAATGATTGAGAAAAACATATTACAAAATGATGGTAAACAGAGAGAAAAAGAACATTATGCCAGAGGAATATAAAAGTGAATATGAAATTGATAAAAAATACGGAAAACATTAGTAAAGAGAAAATAACCTTGTTTTGTCTGCCATTTGCGGGAGGCGGTGCTTCTGCTTATAACCAGTGGGCGAAAAAGATGCAGGGGAAAGTAACGGTATGTCCAGTTCAGCTTCCGGGAAGGGAAGAACAGATCATGGAGAAACCGTATATAGATATGTCGGTTATGTTAGATGACCTGGAAGAGGCTGTAAGAAAGGTTGTGTACGGACCGTATGCCTTATGGGGACACAGTATGGGTGGGAAGATCGCCTATGAGCTGGAAAAACGGTTGGAGGCAGCGGGATATACTGCAAAATGTCTGTTTATTTCCGGCAGCCGGGTTCCTAGTATTCCGGAGCCAAATCCAATATATCATCTTCCGGATGAAGAGTTTAAGAGGGAACTGGGGAGATTTGAAGGGACGCCAAAGGAGGTACTGGAGAACCAGGAATTGCTGGATTTCTTTCTGCCTATGCTGCGGGCAGAT
This sequence comes from Ruminococcus sp. J1101004sp1_RTP21198st1_B9_RTP21198_201120, assembly GCF_040924245.1. Lineage (NCBI taxonomy): Bacteria > Bacillati > Bacillota > Clostridia > Eubacteriales > Oscillospiraceae > Ruminococcus > Ruminococcus sp. J1101004sp1_RTP21198st1_B9_RTP21198_201120. The sequence continues at coordinate 8,247 of NZ_JBCOMI010000025.1, forward strand.
TTTACCATGGATGAAACGTATTATGACAAGGCGGGAATAGTGCTGCATACGCCTATCGCTGCATTTGGCGGAGAAAAGGACGGAGAAGCGGATGAGAGTGCGATCTTGGAATGGGGAAAGTATACGGACAATGATTTTAACTACAGGATATTTCCGGGAGGACATTTTTATCTGCGGGATTGTGAAGACGAAGTAATAAGTGAGGTCATGAGACTGCTTTAGAGAATGAAAAATGGAGATTAAACGATACGGAGAAAAGGAATTTCTGTCAGCAGACAAACTTTATATCCGTGAAAATGAGATACATATATGGTGTATCCGCTGGTCTGAAATGACAGATTTCTGGAAGAACCATGAATATATCCTGAGTGGGCAGGAATTGGAGCAAGCCGGAAGATTCCGTTTTCCTGAAGACAGGATGCGTTATATAGCCGGGAAGGTTGTCGTGCGGATCCTCTTAAAAAGATACTTAGATATGGAAACGATTGATTTTTCTGTCAATGAACTGGGTAAGCCTTATCATAAAAAGATTGCAGGAAAGCGGACAGTGGATTTTAACATTTCGCACTCGGGTGAATTCATACTGGCGGTATTCGCTGTCGGAATGGATATCGGAGTGGATGTGCAGGAGATGGCAGAGTGCCCGGACTATAGGGAGATAGCGGAAAATTTTTATACTGCAGAAGAAGCGGAAGATGTAAAAAATGAAGGACCGGATCTGTTTTTCCAGTACTGGGCGGCGAAAGAGGCATATGTAAAGGCGCTTGGGATTGGATTAGGAAGAGGAATGGATTTCTTCTCTGTCAGAAACGGAAAAATTGCAGAAAAAGATAAGAAAGATCAGGACTGGTTTCTGTATCCGGTCAGGATCAAAGGATATGCTGCGTATGTGGCGGCGCATAAGAAAGGAGACAGATAAAATGGGTTATAAGAAAGATATGAGCAAATATGAGAATCTGGAAGGCTGGGAGAGATGTGGCTTTGGAGAACAGCTTGATAGGTGGGCGGAAAAATATGGAGAAAGAACTGCGGTCACGGACAGTGAAGACGAGATCAGTTATATGGAATTAAAGCAAAAAGCAGATTGTCTTGCGGCAGCTTTTCTGCGTAAAGGGATTTTAAAGGGAGATAAAGTGCTTGTGCAGCTTCCGAACAGGATTTCTTTTGTGATCGTGTTTTTTGCGCTTTCCAAGATTGGGGCGGTGCCAATCATGATGCTGCCGGCCCACAGGGAGGCGGAACTGGAAGGAATTATTGAACTGGCAAAGCCGGCCGCTTATATTGTGGTGGAGAAATATCTGGGATTTTCATATGTGCCGATGGCAAATGCGATGAAAGAGAAATATTCATGTATCCGGCATATATTTATAGATAGCGAATCCGGGGATATCAGTGGAATGATTGCGGAAACGTGTGGAGAAAATGGAGCATTTCCGGCTGTGGATGGGTATGAAACGGCGGTGCTTTTGCTGTCAGGCGGGACGACAGGGGTTCCGAAACTGATTCCGCGCACCCATACGGATTACATGTATAATGCCCGCATGTCCGCGAAGAGATGCCGCCTGGATAGCAGTGACGTTTATCTGGCGTCTCTTCCGGTAGCTCATAATTTCCCGTTATGCTGCCCGGGGCTTTTAGGCACGCTGGACGTGGGAGGAAAAGTTGTGCTTGCGTCTGCGACCAGCCCGGATGATATCCTTGACGCAATTACAGAGGAAGGTGTCACGATAACGGCATTGGTTCCTGCTATGGTTACTGTGTGCATGGAAATGCTGGAATGGGATGAAGATTATGATATATCCAGCCTGCGGATTTTGCAGGTGGGCGGCGCAATGCTGGAAGATTCCCTTGCGGATAAGATCATTGAAGAATGGCCGTGTAAACTGATGCAGGTATTTGGTACGGCGGAGGGGCTACTGTCCTTTACTAGCCCGGAGGATGAAGGTTCCCTGATCGCAAGATGCCAGGGAACTCCGGTGTCTCCTGCGGATGAAGTGAAGATTGTGGATGAAGAAGATAAGGCCGTACCGGAAGGAGTTTTTGGGGAATTATTATCCAGAGGCCCGTATACGATTGATGGTTATTATATGGCGGAGGAAGCGAATAAAAAGAGCTTTACGCCGGACGGATTTTATCGGACGGGCGATAAAGCTATGTGGACGAAAGACGGAAGGTTACGTTTGGGCGGGAGGATCAAAGAGCAGATTAACCGCGCCGGAGAAAAGATCATGCCTTCAGAGATTGAAGCTTACCTTTGCAGGCATTCGAAAATCAAAGAGGCAGCCGTTGTCGGCGTTCCGGATGAAACCCTTGGAAACCGGATATGTGCATTCCTTGTGACCGATGATGAAGCCGGGATCGATTTACAGGAAATCCACAGGTTCCTGCGGGAAATAGGCGTTGCGGCGTATAAAATGCCGGATCAGATAGAATGGGTAGAGACATGGCCGCTGACCAGCGTAGGAAAAATAGATAAGAAAGCATTAGAACGGATGGCACAGGAAAAATAGAAGGAGACAGAATTATGGAATATATAGAGATAAAGGAACAGATCAAACAAAAGCTGCCGGTAGCCAGAGATTTGGGAGATTCCGAAAATCTGCTGGAGCTTGGGCTTTCATCCCTGACGATCATGCGTCTGGTAAACCAGTGGAGAAAACAGGGGGTTAAGGTTTCATTCGGTTCATTGATGGAAAATCCTACCCTTGAAGGCTGGTGGGCGCTAATCCAGCGCAGCATGAAGAAAAAAGCGGGCAAAAAACGGGCGCAAGAATCTAAGATAACGCCGGAAAAGGATATGAAACAGCCGTTTCCTTTAACAGACGTACAGTATGCATATTGGGTTGGCAGGGATGAAGAACAGGCTCTTGGAGGAATAGACTGTCATGCGTATTTAGAGTTTGATGGGGGAAATATAGATCCGGAGCGTCTGGAAAAAGCATGGAATGTGCTGCAGTATCATCATCCCATGCTGCGTGCCTGCTTTCTGGAAGATGGGACACAGAAAATCCTGGATAAGCCGTATTGTGAAAAAATAAAGGTTCATGATTTTTCACGGATGCCATCTGAGGAAGCCGAGGCAATGGCAGTATCTGTCAGAGAACGTTTATCCCATCGGAAGCTAAAAATCGAGGAAGGCGAAGTGGCAGGAATAGAGCTTACGCTTTTTCCTGAAAATAGGGCACGCATGCACGTGGATATGGCACTTTTGGTTGCCGATGTACAGAGTTTGCAGATCTTATTGAGGGATTTGGCGGCTGCCTATCGCGGAGAAAGCCTTCCGGCAGAATCAAAAGGGTGGAATTTTGCTTCTTATCTGGAACGGCAGAAAGAGGAAGATAAGGAAGAGAGAAACAATGCAGAAGGATACTGGAAAAAACGCTTGGAGCATTTGCCGAAAGGGCCAGGCCTGCCACTGGCAAAACGGCCGCAGGAAGTGACAGAGACTGTATTCAACCGCAGGATTGTAAGGATTGGCAAGGAAGAGTGGGCTCATCTGCAAGTACGGGCAAAGGAATACCAGACAACTCCGGCAATGGTTCTTCTTACTGCATATGCGACGGTTTTGGAACGGTGGAGCAGGAATCATCGTTTCCTTATTAATATTCCATTTTTTAACCGGAAAACAGAGCAGCAGGGATTGGAAGACGTGATAGCAGATTTCACTACACTGTTATTGCTGGAGATTGACTGCGAAGGGAATCCGACGTTTGCAGAATTGCTAGACAGGATCCAGAAGCAGCTCCATGAGGATATGAAGTATACGGCATATTCCGGCGTGCAAGTCCAGAGAGACCTTGCACAGATGTATGGAGACGCATCGGCAGTGGCGCCGGTTGTTTTTGCCTGCAATCTGGGAACGCCGTTGGTAAATGATACGTTCCGGAAAGAACTGGGGCAGTTTTCCTATATGATTTCCCAAACGCCGCAGGTGTGGAATGACTTCCAGAGTTATGAAGATGAAAATGGCGTACAGCTTACATGGGACAGCGTGGATAAGTTATTCCCGGAGAATATGATCCCGGATATGCTGGAGTGTTTTGAGAATCTTCTGCATGAATTGGGAAAGAAGGACTGGAATCAGCGATTTGATGTGCTTCCTGAAAAAAGAAAAAGAGAAATTGAAGATACAGCGCGTACAGGAGTGCCGGAGCGTGTGGAATGCCTGCATTGGGCTGTTATGAACCATGCGGAAGTTTGCCCGGAAGATATTGCGCTTATTGATGCGGGAAGCGGAAGATCGGTTTCCTATGGGGAATTAAAAGCACGGGCGACAGCAGTGGCGGCAGGGATTTCAGAAAAGGATATTAAGGGAGTCCCGGTTGCACTTACCCTGCCGCGCGGGATAGAACAGATCGAGGCGGCATTAGGAATTTTGCTTTCCGGAAATTCATACCTTCCGGTCAGCTTAAGCCAGCCTAAAGATCGGAGAGCGTTAATCCATGAGAAGACGGGAGTCCGCTATGTGGTCACGAATCGGGAATTATCCGAAAAACTGGACTGGCCGGAAGGTACGGAAATCCTTGTGATGGAAGGTATGGAAGAGGGACAGGAAAATGTGAGACTGCCAGAGGTGTCGCCGAAGGACAGCGCCTATATCATCATGACGTCAGGCTCTACAGGTGTTCCGAAGGGTGTAGAGATTGCGCATGAAAGCGCATGGAATACGGTTCAGGATATTAATGAAAAGTACCATGTGACAAGTGCAGATCGGGCGCTGGCTGTATCAGCTATGGATTTTGACCTGTCGGTATATGATGTTTTTGGAATTTTAGGCGCAGGAGGAACATTGGTATTGCTTCCAGAGCAGGAGAGAAGGAATGCGGATTACTGGCTGGAACAAGTGTTGAAATATCAGATTACCGTTTGGAATTCAGTGCCGGTGCTTCTGGATATGCTTTTGATACGGGCGGAATCCATGAAACAGAAACTGCCGATCAGGGCGGTTATGCTTTCTGGAGATTGGATTGGGATGGATCTCCCGCAGAGGGTTGCGGCATGGACAGAGGATTGCCAGTTTGTCGCTATGGGAGGAGCTACAGAGGCAAGTATCTGGTCCAATTATCAGAATGTTACCCTGCCGATGCCGAAAAACTGGAAATCTATTCCTTATGGAAAGCCACTCAGATATCAGGCATATCGTGTTGTGGATGAGTATGGAAGGGATTGCCCTTACTGGGCAGAAGGTGAACTCTGGATTGGCGGTTTTGGTGTAGCAAAAGGATATAGGGGAGATTCTGCGCTTACGGGGCAGAAATTTATCACAGATCAGTATGGAAGATGGTATCGGACCGGCGATCTCGGAAGAATCTGGGATGATGAGACAATTGAATTTTTGGGAAGAAAAGACCATCAGGTAAAGATTCGCGGACACAGGATTGAATTGGGAGAAATTGAACATGCGATTCAGGAGTTTCCGGGTGTGGCTCATGCAGTTGTTGATACAGTTAGTGATGGTCATGGCAATAAAACGCTGGCTGCTTATATCGGAGCGCCGATACAGGAAGATTCTAAAGTTACAACGTATTTGTACGGCACAGATATCTTTGGCGGGGGCTGGAAAGAACTGAAGGATGATGTCAGCAATTGGCAGATGCAGCAGGAACGGAAGACAGCATACAAAAATTTCCTTGCCTATGCAGACCAGAGATGTGTACAGCTTATGCTGGAGACACTCATAGAGTTAGGCATTTTTGTATCAGAGAAGGAAGTTCTTTCGCAGAAGGAAATTTTTGAAAAAGGGAGCATTACGGAAACACAGAAGAATACTGTGGCAAGATGGTTGGAAATTTTAAAGAAGGAAGGAATCCTGAGAGAAGAGGACGGCAGACTATCGCGTACCGGGAAGGAAGTGGCTGTACCGGAAAAAGCTGGAGATACGGAAACGTATTTTAATAAACTGAAGCCGTATCTGAAGCATATGGTTACTGGGAATGAAGTTCCGCTGGACGTATTCTACCAGAAAGAGCCGGCTTTGGCTCCGAATATGCTGCTTCGGAGGATTCCGGGCTGCGAGGAAACAGTGGAAAGACTGGTGCAGGGATTAAGGCTTCTGGCAGAAGAACGCAGAAAAGAGCCACTCCAGATTATAGAAATTGGTACAAGGGACACTGCAATTACAAGACAGTTTTTGAATGCACTGGAAGATGTAAGCGTGGCTTATACTTATGCGGATTCTTCAAAATATTTTCTGCAGGAAGCAGAGAAAGAACTTGCGGGATATGAGAGAGTCGAGTTTGAGATGCTGAATCTGGAAGAAGGCATGGATAAGCAGCAGATGTCCTTGCATAGTTATGACGTTGTGATATCGGTAAATGCTTTACATAGAAATATTGATGCTGCGGATGCGGTAAAGAAAGTAGCGGAATTACTGAAGCCAAACGGAATATTGCTGATGACTGACCTTGTGGTAAGGACATACCTTCAGGAACTTACAGCGGCTTTTTTGGAAAATGGTTTTGCGGATATTCGGGACAAGAGAAAAGAAGCAGGGCTGGTTACCCCGGATTGCCTGCTGTGGAGAGAATGTTTATCAGAGGCAGGATTGGGCGAAGACTGTGCTGTGACAGAGAGATATGGAAGATGTATATGCTGCAGCAGACAGCAGGCGTCTGTCCTGTCCTATCATAATGGAGCACTAAGGGAATATCTGTCAGAAAAACTGCCGGAGTATATGGTTCCACAGAACTATCATTTCATGGAGCAGCTCCCAACATTGTCCAATGGGAAGATTAACAGGAAGCAATTGCGGGAAGATTTTAAAGAAGAAACTGCGGTTATCCGATTTTCAAAGGCAACGACAGAAACAGAAGAAAAGCTTTTAGATATCTGGAAACAATTATTTGGATATGAAAATATCGGAATTGAAGATAATTATTTTAGCCTTGGGGGAGACTCGCTGATTGCCACAAGGTTGATCTCGGAAGTACAGAAAACCTTCGGCTGCAAAATAACGATCAGCACGATTTTTGAAAATCTGACCGTAAAATCTCTGGCAAAAGCTATTGAACAGTCCGAACAGAAAGAAGAAGATACACTGCAGATCAAACCGAATCTGGAGGAAGCATATCATCCGTTCCCATTAACCGATGTGCAGTATGCTTACTGGCTTGGCAGAAGCGGATTGTATGAATTGGGGAATGTTGCAACGCACTGTTATTTTGAACTGGATGCAGACGGCCTTGATACTGAGTGCGCAGAGACGGCATGGAATCTGTTGATACAGAGGCATGGGATGATGCGTGTTATTATCCAGCCGGATGGTATGCAGCGCATACTGGAGAATACTCCCCAGTATCATATTGACGTGACGGATATCCGACAATTGGAAGTGACAGAAAAAGAAAAGGCATTGGATGAAAAACGGGCAGAGATGTCTCATCAGGTAATTCAGACAGATGAATGGCCTCTGTTTGATGTGCGAATCACTAAAATAGAGGACCAGAAGCATAGAATCCATATCAGTTTTGATAATATTATCTTTGATGGCTGGAGTATGTTCCATCTCTTAAATGAGTGGGCAGAAGTATATCGAAATGGAAAAGCGGAAATGCCGATTACTTTGTCTTTCCGGGATTACGTGCTGGGACTGGAGCAGATAAAGTCTACCTCTGCTTATGAGAAAGATAAAAAATATTGGGAAGACCGGGTGGAGACTTTTGCGGACGCACCGGATCTGCCGCTTGCAAAGAACGAAAGCCAGATTACAGAGCAGCGTTTCTGTCGCCGGAGCGCAAAACTGTCACAGAAAGAATGGCAGTCTGTAAAAGACGCGGCGGGAAGACTGGAGGTAACGCCTTCTGTTCTTTTGATGAGTGCTTATGCGGAGACTCTCCGCTTGTGGAGCAGTAATAAGGATTTTACACTTAATCTGACGCAGTTTGACCGGAAACAATTGCATCCGGAAGTGAACAATCTGGTTGGAGATTTTACAACACTGACATTGCTGGAGATAAAGAATGCAGGGAATAATTTTGCGGAAAGGACAAAGGCAATTCAGAAGCAGCTTACAGAAGATCTGGAGCATACAGCTTATGGCGCGGTTGAACTGGAGCGCGAATTAAAGAAAAAGACTGGAAATATGCGGGGCGCTATTATGCCGGTAGTGTTTACCAGTGGCCTTGGCGTGGAGCAGTGGAATGAAGGAAAGTGGCTTGGAAAACTGAACTATAACATTTCACAGACGCCGCAGGTGTGGCTGGATCATCAGGTGGTTGAAATGGATGGCTGTTTATGCCTGTTTTGGGATTCCGTGGACGAATTATTTTATCCGGGAATGCTGGATGAGATGTTCCGGGCATATACCGGCCTGCTTCATACGCTAGCAGTTCATCCGGAGATCATGCAGGAAAAAACGGCAAGTCTGGTAACAGCGGAAATTTCAGAAAAACGGCGTCAGGCGAATGAAACGGCGGCTGAATTTGAAGAGAAAACGTTGGATGGATTATTCTTGGAGGCGGCAGACAAATTTCCGGATAAGGAGGCGCTGGTAACGTGCAGCAGGCGGATGACTTATCGGGAGATAAAAGAAGAGGCGTTTTACATTTCCGGGCAGTTGAAGAGCATGGGAATAAAAAAAGAAGAGACGGTAGCTGTATTTATGGAAAAAGGGTGGGAGCAGGTAGTTGCTGTTTATGGAATCCTGTTTGCCGGAGCCGCATATCTTCCGATAGATATCCATAATCCGAGAGAACGAGTTGAAAAGATTCTCCGTGACAGTGGAACAAGAATCATTCTTGTGCAGAATCAGGCGTATGATCAGGATACCGAATGGCTGCACGAGTGGGATTGTATTTCTGTGTCTGGATTAAAAACCGATTCTGAATACAAAGCACAGGAGAATAAGGCGGGAGACCTTGCGTATGTAATCTATACGTCGGGAACAACCGGGATGCCGAAAGGAGTAATGATTACTCACCATAATGCAGTGAATACAATACTGGATATCAATGCACGCTATCAGATTACAGAACAGGATACGGCGTTTGGAATCTCCAATCTTCATTTTGACCTGTCTGTTTATGATGTTTTTGGCGTTTTAGGCGCAGGTGGGAAATTGGTTCTTCCGGATCCGGAATATGGAAAAGATCCAGCGCATTGGATTCACTGGTTGAATCATGAGAATATTACCGTATGGAACAGCGTGCCAGCTTTTGTAGAAATGCTGGCAGAATATGAGGAATATCAAAGGCAGGTAACTTCACAATCGTTGCGGTTGGTAATGATGAGTGGCGACTGGGTTCCGGTTTCACTTCCGGGGAGAATCCGTAATCTGTTTCAGAATGTTGAGATTGTTGCACTTGGAGGAGCGACGGAAGGCAGTATTTGGTCCAATCATTTTGAGATCCCAGAGATTGTGCCGGAAGATTGGAAGAGTATTCCGTATGGGAAACCGCTTGCAAACCAGAAGTATTATGTTCTGGATCAGAATATGGAAGATTGCCCTGACTGGGTACCGGGAACACTTTATATTGCCGGAGATGGCGTTGCACAGGGATATTTAAACGATAATGAAAAAACAGAAGAAAAGTTTGTTGTTTTAGATAGAACTGGGGAACGATTGTATTGTACTGGAGATATGGGACGGTATTGGAATGAAGGTAATATTGAATTTCTTGGAAGATTGGATAATCAGGTAAAAATCAATGGATATCGGGTAGAATTGGGCGAAATTGAAGCTGCATTACGAAGGATTCAAGGTATAACGGAAGCGTTTGTTTTTTTTAAAAGGGATAATGCGATAGAAGACATATGTGCTGTATTAGTAGAGGAAAAAAGGTATCGTGACCGGATAGACAAGTTTTATAAGGAAATGTTAAAAAAAGATCTTCCGATCTATATGATTCCAACAGAATATATTAAAACGAATGCTATTCCGCTTAATTCAAATGGGAAAAAGGATATTCATAAAATTTTGATTGTTGCAGAAAAAAATAGAAAGCCTATTTTTAAAAAGAATAATAATTGTAAACAGCTTACTCAACTTCAGGAGCAATTACTCGCAATTTGGAGAGAAGTTTTAAAAATTGAAAATATTGATATAAATGATAACTTTTTTGAAATAGGTGGAAATTCGATACAGGCAATACAAATTACTAACCAAATGACGGAGAAAATAGGGTGTTTTATGGATATCGGCAAGTTATTTGAGTATCCGACTATCAGCAAAATCGAAAGATATATATTAGAGGAAACGTAATGAGTAAATACATATTTAATAATGATACCGATATTTTGGAGTTTTTGGAGCAACTTAGAGAGAATGGCATTCAAATTTGGGGAGAAGGGGAGAAAATTCGATACAGATCTAAAAACAGACAATTGGCACCGGAAACATTAAGGATTCTTAAAATGGCTAAAGGTCAAATTTTAGATTTCTTTCGAATGATCGAAAAAAATGTGATTCCATTAACATCAATACAAACAGCTTATGTTGTGGGACAAACGGCTGGGTGTGAGTTGGGAAATATAAATGCGCATTATTACATCGAATATATAATAGAATCTTTGGATGTTGAACGACTTGAGCAAATGATAAATCTGGTTATTTCTAAAAATGATGCATTACGGTTGATTGTAACACATGAGGGGAAAGCGAGTTTTTTAGATAATGTGCCATATTATTCTGTGCCAGTTTATTCATTATATGATGGGAATGATAGAGAGCAAAAGCGGCTAGAGAGAAGTCATCATAGGTATAATTATTATAAATGGCCCATGTTCCATTTTTGCGTTGGGAAAACATCAGGAAAGACAAGTGTTTTACATGTAGATTTTGATTGTATTATTTTGGATGCATGGAGTGCAAAATTACTGTTGAACGAGATTTTCAGTTTGTACTATGGAAAAGATGTTAAATTTCCACGAATCTCTTTTATGAATTACATGAGATTAAAAACAGATAAAGGAGATTTGGAAGCTGAAGAATACTGGAAAGAAAAAGTAAAAAATATGCCGAGCTTTCCCAAACTGAATTACCAAAAAAAATTTGCAGAAGTGCAGAATGTAAGATTTGATAGAATTGAATGTGATTTTTCTTTTATAGAAACACAACGATTATATCAGAAAATAAAAAACTATCATTTTACTCCTGCTGCAGTAATTTCTACAATTTTTATGAAAACACTGGCACAATATAGTGAAACTCCAGGACTTTCCATAAATGTAACATTGTTTAATAGACAGTTATTGCATGAAGATGTGAATGGGATACTGGGTGAATTTACTAACAATGCAGTAATATCATACCAAGAAAAAACGGATTCTTTATTGGATGCTATTCGAGCAACTCAAGAACAGATGTGGCGGTTAGTTCAATATAGAAAATTTGAAGGAAGCAATATATTAAAAATGCTTTCTTCAGGTAGAGCAGGAAAAGCGATTATGCCAGTAGTGTTTACTTGTATGCTGGAGGGGAATGTGTCTAAGGTAACAAAAAAAAGATATTCATTCAAAGAAGAATATGCGATAAGCCAAACACCGCAGGTGGTTTTAGATCACCATGTAAGAGATGATTTGGGATATTTGAAGATTTCATGGGATTATATTATTGACATCTTTGATAAACAATATATTACTGATATTTTTGGCGCTTATGTAAATAATATAAAGAAATTTATGGAAAAATATTAGGGAGAATAAAAATATGTTTGTAAAAGAATTGGAAATTACTTTGGAAAATGGAATGAAAATTTCAGGAGAATTAGATTTGCCAGAAAGGCAAGGTCAATGGAAAACGATTATTTTATTTCATGGTTCCGGTCCATCTGATCGGCACGCTACAGTTGAATCCATGGGAGGTATAGTATCCCGTAATTTTGATTTATTGAGCGAAGGGTTTGTGAAAGCTAGATATGCGGTATTTCGTTATGATAAAAGAGAAAATTATGATATAGAAATAATTATTCGGGATGCCAGAGAGGTAACGAGATTTGTTTCTGGCTTGTCTGAAGTGGAAGGAATTCTGTTTTATGGATGGAGTGAAGGAGTACGAGTTTGTACAACTTTAGTTTCAGATTTTCCGAATGCGCAGGCTTTGATTCTTCAGTCGGGTATTGCAGAAGGATGGAGTTCCTATTTCTCTTATATATTGCGCGAACTTACAGTAGAAAAGTTGAAAGAGTTGGATAACAATAGTGATAGCATATTAGAAATTTCGGATTTTTTGAATTGTATACCGGACTCCACATCTATCTCTTTCTCTCTGTATTTACTTATTCTTGGTACGGATAAGGAGGGAAATATGAAATTTAATGAAGAACTTGATCCAGAAGGGAAAGGAAGATTCAGCATAATAGATAATTGGATACCATTGGCAGATGAAATAGTTGCAGATCCTACTACTTTAATTCGATTTGCTGAAAATGCTCCTGGAGAAACATGGGCAGGAATATTAGATGACATAAAAAAAATCCAATTACCTATTTTAGTACTTCATGGTTTGAATGACGGATGGATTTCTCCGGTAGAAGCTGTGCAAATAGCAAAGGCAGCAAGGAATAATGCAGATATAATTTTGTTTAAAGGGTTGGGACATTCACTTTCTAAGGTAAGTTCTCCATTAAAGGATGAAGGCGGTACTATAGAAGATGAGGTTATTGTGAGAGTCGTAAAATGGCTTAAAAAGAATGTGGAATAGTTGAGGAAAGGAAATGTATATGATGAACGATCGAGAGTTTTCTAATAGAAAGGAAACATTACATGGAGAATTTTATGAAAATGCATTGAAATATCCAGAGAGAATTGCGCTTATCTATGAAAATGAGAAAGTTTCTTATAAGATGTTGCGTTTATATGCGTTGCGTGCAGCAAACTATATGTGGCAAAGAGGAGTAAGAAGAAATGATAAGATTGTAGTTATATTGCCGAGAGGTATTGGACAAGTAGCTGCATTGTTAGGAATTCTTGCAATAGGTGCAGCGTATGTTCCGATTGCGATGAAGCAGCCGTTAGGACGTCGGAAAAAAATCATAGAAAATGTCAAGCCGGCTCTTGTATTGCAGGATGAAGCCTTTTTAGAAGAGAATCCATGGACTGGGTGTATTGAAAATAATTCAAAAGATACTGCCTATATTATTTATACATCGGGCTCTAGCGGAGAACCTAAAGGAGTAGAAATGAGTCATGTGGCTGCAATGAATACAATAGAAGAAATTTTACATATGTGGAATATTGGTGCGGAAGATTCCGTATTAAATATATCAGCATTTGATTTTGATTTGTCGGTTTTTGACATATTTGGTCTTTTAACTGTTGGAGGGACAATTGTTTTAATTGATGAAGACGACTTTAGAGATCCAGAAGTATGGAAAAATCTGATAGAGATTTATGGAATTACTATTTGGAATAGTGCCCCCGCGTTATTGGACATGTTTTTGATAATGGGGGAAAATAATCATTTTGGTAAATTGCGGTTGGCATTAGTGTCAGGGGACTGGATTCCTTTATATTTACCGGAGAAATGGTATAAAGTAACTTCAGCAAACTCGCAATTTGTAGCGTTGGGCGGAGCGACAGAAGGCGGAATTTGGTCCAACTATTATTGCGTTTCAAAAGTAGATAGATTGTGGAATTCTATTCCTTATGGGCAAGCATTACCAAAACAGAAATATAGGATTACGGATGAAAATTTTGTGGAGTGCGGAGTTGATATTCCTGGTGAATTGCAAATTGGAGGTGGAAGTCTGGCAAAAGGCTATATTAATGATGAAGAGCTAACAATGAAAAAGTTTATTACGGATGTAAAAGGGGAACGTTGGTATAGAACAGGAGATCGGGGAAGGCGATGGGCAGATGGAACGATAGAGTTTTTAGGGCGAATGGATACCCAAGTAAAGATACGTGGACATCGAATTGAGTTGGGAGAAATTGAAAGTGTATTAAAAAGTATTTCAAGAATAAAAGAAGCCGTAGTTGTTGCTCAGGGGGATAAATACCATAAAGAATTAGTTGCATTTTACTTGGGAGAGTACATTGCAGAGAGTGAAATAGAAGATTATCTTAAGATACATCTTCCTGAGTATTCTATACCGAATTCTATAAACAGATTAGAAAATTTTCCTCTTAATGCAAATGGAAAAGTTGATAGAAGAAGATTGGCAGAATATCAGAAAACTGATAGTGTGGAAATAATGTCTGACAAAGTATTAAATATTGTACTGATGATTTGGGAGGAGCTATTGAAAAATAAAGTGGCTGATTTGGATGAGAACCTTTTTAAGATAGGTGCAGACAGCTTGCTTGCGGCTAGATTTGTTGCGGCTATTAATGCTCGTTGCGGAATAGAGGTACGCATGAAAGAGGTCTTTATGAATCCATCAATTAACGCACTAACAAAATTGGTTGATAAGAGAAAAAATACAGATATAGCAGAATTTGTAGAAGAGGGGGAAATTTAAAAAATGCAGGACACGAAAAAAGTAGCAGGAGAATTATTAGTAGAGCTTGAAAAAAAAGGCGTTACTTTTGAAAC
>NZ_JBCOMI010000025.1:22726-62294 GCF_040924245.1 Ruminococcus sp. J1101004sp1_RTP21198st1_B9_RTP21198_201120
AACTGTTGATGGAAAATTAAAATATAAAGATTCCAAAGGGAATTTTACAGAAAATTCTAAAGAGAAAGTTAAAAAATATAAAGAAGAAATAATTGAAATTTTGAAGAAAAAACAAACGATAGACGAGTTTATTACGGATAATGATTATGAAACTAATGTATATCCTTTGACTGATGTGCAAGCAGCCTATTTAGTTGGAAAAACAGAAGCTGTGAAGTGGGGTGGAATTGGATGTAAAGGATATATTGAGGTTGATTTTGGTTCCTACAGTGCAGAAGAACTATCAAGAGCTTGGAAAGTATTGGTAAATAGGCATGAAATGCTAAGAGCGAAAGTAACAGAGGTCGGATTTGAAATTTTAGAGAGAGATGAGATTGATTATGAAATTAAAATAGTAAATCTACAAAAAATGGCAGAGAGGGAAAAAGTAGATACTTTATCTAAGATTAGGGAAGATTTTAGTGAATATGTTTTTCATACGGAGGAACCTCCATTATTTAAAGTGCTAATAACGAAGCGTATAGAAGGAAATTTTTTCCATCTACTTGTTGATTTAATTGTTTCAGATTTTGCAAGTGTGCAACTTCTGATTTCTGAAATGGGAGAACTTTTGAAAGGAGCTTCATTAGAAAAAATAAGGTATAAGTTTTCAGATTATGCAATGTTCAATCAACAACGTAAAGGAAGTTTAAAATGGCATCAGGATAGAATGTATTGGTTAGAAAGACTGAAAAAATTGCCGGAGGCTCCAATTCTTCCACAAGATGGACGAGCCGCAGATAAGTGTGAAAATACATATGAATTTTATCGATTTCAGAAACATATTAATCAGTCTGACTGGAAACGTATAAAGGAAATTGCAGGAGAATACGGAGTAACAGTTTCATCGGTGCTTATTGGTATATACGCAGAAGTTATTTCAAGGTGGAGTTCGAATAAACATTTTACACTCAATTTACCAATTCAAAATAGACCAACTATCGGAAATAATACTAATTCCATAGTAGGAGACTTTACAGCAGTGAACTTGCTAGAAGTAAATGTAACTCAAAATATGAGTTTTATAGAAAGAGTCAAAGAAATTACAAAAAGATTGATGGAGGATTTAGAGCATAATTCTTTTTCTGGTGTCGAAGTGCTAAGAGAACTGAGTAAAGTGTCTGAAGAAAAGGAATTATTAATGCCGATCGTATTTACAGGGGTTTTGAAGACTGATGGCACTGTAGGCACTATTGAATATGGGTTTAGTCATACCCCTCAAGTATGGATTGATTGTCAGATAGTCGATGAGATAGATTCAGAAGATCAAGAAAAAGGCCTGATGATAAGCTGGGATACAAGAAAAGGTGCGATAAAAGAATCTATTGTAACGGAGATGTTTGAGTCTTTTACTGAAACAATAAGAATACTTGGAATAAAACATTCGGAAGAATGGAAGAATCCATTGGAAATTATAGTGCCAAGTGCGAGTAAGAAAAAAGTAATTTGCGAACGAAATAAAGGTATTACGAATCAATCACGTATTCAACAGAGATTTGTTAAGTATGCGAAAAAGAATTCTAATAAAACTGCCGTAATAGATGCTGTTGAAACAGTGACATATGGAGAATTGTTGGAAAGAGCAGAATATATAGCAGGTTATTTAAGAAAAGAATTTGTGGAAAATAGAACTGGACTGGTTGCGATAAGAATGAAAAAATCTGTAAATCAAATTGCAGCAGTAATGGGTGTTTTGATTGCTGGATTTTCTTATTTACCTATTGATATAAAACAGCCATTGGCACGACAAGAAAAAATTTTATCAAAAGCAAATGTTATTGTGGAATTGGATGAGAAAAAAGTAAATATGATACTTCAGAATTTGGAATACCGATTAGAAAAGCATCCAGAATTCCAAAATCCTATTGCATATGTAATATTTACTTCTGGCTCTACAGGAGAGCCTAAAGGTGTAGTAATGTCACATACTGCGGCACAAAATACTCTTATATCTATTGAAAATATGTATAATATCTCGGAAGAGGATACAATCCTTGGTATTGCGGAACTGTCATTTGATCTTTCTGTATTTGATATATTTAGTGTATTGGGAGTTGGTGGAACATTAGTATTACCGAATCCAGAAAAAGGACCAGATGCATCCCATTGGGGCAGATTACTTAATGAATACAAAGTGACCTTGTGGAATAGTGTTCCAGCGCAGGCGGAAATGTTAGATGCTTTTGCGTCTAAATCGGAGAGTTATCCGACAGTTAGATTAGTACTGTTATCCGGAGATTGGATAAATACTAGTCTGCCAGGAAGACTAAGAAAGATTATGACCAACGCTCAAATGATTAGTTTGGGAGGCGCTACGGAAGGTGGGATTTGGTCTATATATCATGAAATTGATGAAATAGAAGAAAGGCCTACTATATTATATGGAAAAGCTTTGCTTGGACAGTGGATGGGAGTTGTAGACGAGGAATTGAGAATTTGTCCGGAATATGTTTCGGGGCAAATTGCCATAGGAGGATATTCTTTGGCAGAAGGCTATTTAGGAGATACAACATTAACAAAAGAAAAATTTGTTTATGTGGAAGAAGAAAAGAACAGGATTTATCTCACTGGAGATAATGGAAGATATGTAGAGAATGGCGACATTGAATTTTTAGGCAGATTAGATAATCAGGTAAAAATCAATGGGCATAGAATAGAAATTGCGGAAATAGAAAATGCAATACGTGGAATGCAAAATATTGAAGATTGTTGCGTGGTTTATAATCAAAGTATAGGGAAGGGTGTGCTGATAGCTTTTATAAAAAATAAAATATCGAGCATTTCCTATACGAAAGAAGAATACAGAAAGCAGTTAGCCTTTTTTTTGCCACCAGCAATGATTCCTTCAGAGTTTGTAAATGTAGAGAGGTTTCCACTTTCTACTAATGGCAAAATAGACAGAAAAGGACTGGCAGAGAGTATACAAAAGAACATCAAGGTAAAGCATAATGCAAAAGCAACTTTAATTTCGCAAAAGAAGGAATATGTAGAACTTGCTAAAAGTATCAAAAAAATCGTATGCTCTATTTCTGGAAATGATTATATTGATTATGAAGATAATTTATTAGAAAATGGACTTGATTCTTTGTTATTATCTCAGATTTCTGGGCGCATAGTTAGTGACATACAAGAAGCACAAGGCATGAGATTTGATGAAATATTACGGGCATCGTTGACGATGCCAACAATTATGGGGATTGCTCAGTATATATCGGATTGTAAAAATCCTTCAAAAAATCAAATGCATAGTAATGCAGGAAATCAAACAAGAAATTCATATACTGTTGTATATATATTTGGGGATAACGAAAATGAAATAAGAGATGTTCTTATAGAAAAGTTGAGCGCTTCAAACATAAGTTGTAAGAGAGTGGGAGGGCAAGAAATAATTGAAAGATGTCATGAAGACATAAGTGTTAAAAAGAAATATATTATTGCCTTTTCCGAAATGGCTTCTTTATGCATAACTAAGGCAAGTGAACTATTGGGGGAAAACATTATTATTAACCGCATTTTTTTAATAAATCCATCTAAAGCAAAAGAAAGTGATTTATATTTAGGAGATATAAGCATAATTGACGGAAATTCAGTTGCTATTAAATCTTGGGAAAAGGCTGTTTTAGGTAACGTTAGAGAATTTGAATCTAATAGTAATGACATTTTTGATATTATTATGAGGGAACTAGAAAATGATAAATAATCGCAGAACAATCTGTATTCTTGGCGGAACAGGTACTGTTGGTGTGACAGCGTGTAAGGTTTTAAGTAAGTTAGGCTATTCATTAAGAGTCAGTGTACGGAATATAGAAACAATAAAAGATACAGGAATGTATATGGCTCCCAACATCCAATTATTTGAACTTGATATTGATAAGGAAAGTAATATTGGAAAATTCTTTAAAGGAAGTGATTTGGTAATAGGAGCAATCGGACCTTCCGCAGACTATAGTGAAAAAATGTTACTTGAAGCAATGGCAGAGAATATTCCGTATGTTGACCCAGGAGGAATTCATTTAATTAGAAAAATGAGGAATTCTAGCATGAAAGGTACCGCTATAGTTGGTTCGGGAATATTTCCGGGGTTATCAGGATGGATGTTGTCTTCTGTGCTTAAAGAAGCTTTCAATGATGACTTAATAGAGATGATTATTGGAGGTGTCTATAATTTTTCAAAAGCTGCCGCAATCGATTATGTGGAAGAAATAAAAAGTTATAAAGCTGGAATTCCTATGGCATGTGTGCGAAATGGAAAAATTTTACCTGCTCAGAAAAGAAGTCCGCTGAATCTTCCAACAAGAATTTCGAAATTATCTATATTGCCATATGTTACAGAAGAAATTCAAGAAATTATACAAGGGAAATATATGCTTAATATTGATTCATATACGGCGGCACCTGTAAGTTTATTTTCAATAGTAAATAAGGCGCATTGTCAAAAAAAAGATTTAGTAAATGCATTAATGGGACAGAAAAATAGCAACCAAAAAGCTTTTATATGGGTAAGACAAAATAAAGGAAATGATAGTAGATGCATTTATTTTGAAGGAAAAAATCCGAGTGTTTTAACTGGCGAAATATTAGCGATTACTGCCAATGCAATATTTGAAATGCCTAGGAAGGATGGAATTTATACAATGGCAAGTTATCTTGAAAAATATCAAGTGTTAGATGAACTTAAAAAAATAGATAAGTTCAAATCAGAGGGAAAGATATGAAGAAAAAACAGATTTTAGTATGTGGAACAGGATTTGGGAAAATTTATTTGAAAGCTATTGCAGAAAGTAAAGAATATGAGCTTATGGGTATATTGGGAAAAGGAAGCGATAGATCCAGACTTCTTTCAAAGAATCTAAATGTGCCAATGTATACGGATATTAAAGAAATAAATCAAAATGTTGATGCAGCATGTGTAGTTGTACCTAATGCGGCTGGAGGTGGAAACGGTGCCAATATAGCTAAAAGTATACTTGCAAAAGGGATACCAACATTATTAGAACATCCTGCTCATGAGGTAGAAATTGTTAATTGTATAAGAGAATCCGGAAGTGCCGCTTTTATGTTGAATCCATTTTATCGGTATATCAAGCCAATTCGAGATTTTTTAGAGGCGGCACAAATAATAAGTAAACATGCTCATCTTATAAATGCATCCTTGGAATGCGCTATACATGTATTATATGATGGAATAGATATATTGGGGTGTGCGTTGGGAGGCTTATCTACATGGAAATTGGGAAATGTAGCAGAATCTTATACAACTTCTATGGCAGGAGGGGGTAACAGAGTTATTAGTGGTATAATTGGAATGGTTCCGGTAACATTTATAGTGAATACCAATGTGGATCGTAACGATATAGACCATCCATTACATTTATATCATAGAATAGAATTGACATTTTCCACAGGGCGGCTCTGTCTGGTCAATACCCATGGTCCGGTAATATGGCTTCCTTTCTTGCATATGCCAAGAGATGAATATGGAACACTAAGTATTAATGTAGAAGAGGAAGTAAATATACCCTCTGGTGTTACTATAGGAAATGTAATGTTACCATCAGTAAAAGAAACGTTTGAACAAATATGGCCGGATGCAGTAAAGAAAGCTTTAGAGATTTTATTTAAGCAAAATAGAACAGAAAAAATGTCCATGGCGCAATATCAAATATATGTATCAAAATTATGGTCTGAAATATGTCAGAAAGTGGGCTATATGAATATCGTTGATTATGACAATTTTGGTGACATAAAAAGTATATTTTATGATTTGGAAAAAAGACATTTAATAAAAAAGGAGAATGACGGGATTGAATGAAATTGAGAATGTATACGGAGAGACAGTAGAATTTTATGATTTATCAGCTCTTTCACAGATAGGGAACAAAAAAATTGTTTTAAACAAATTTGCTGATATGGTTAAGGATTTAGATGGAATCATTTTGGATATAGGTGCAGGAACTGGAAAAACAACAATAGAGATGGCTAATATGATATGTGATAAAGAAATAATTGCTTTAGAACCATCGGCTTATATGAGAACAGCGTTTATGGCAAGATTAATGGAGCATAATGAAGTTAAAGAGAGAATTTCTCTATTGCCGATAGATGTAGGTAAATATTCATTTCGAGATAAAATAAGTGGTGTAATGTGCATGGGAGTACTTGGACATTTAAAAAGGGATGAACAAGAAAAATTATTGTATAAATTAGATAAAAATTTGAATATAAATGTCCCAATCCTGATAGAACTTTTAGAACCGAAATTTCTTGTTGCGCCAGTAGGAAGTAGAATATCGGTGGCTACTCAAGGAAGATTGCGCTATGAGACGTATATTACCGATATAAAGCAAGTGGGGATGGATCAATGGACATGGAGATTGACCTATAAAGTTTTTTGTGGTAAAAACATAGTTAGTACTGTAGATAGCCTAATGTCGTGGAATTATCAGAGTGTGGAAAAAATTTTAAACCAATTGACAAAAATGCACTTTAGAACAGCTAAATTATCAGAAACATTATTACTTGCAATAAAAGCACGATAAATATGAACTTCAGATAAAATTAACTCTCGAACTGTCAGGTGTTCCTAAAATGCCATATTTATAAGATAATTTAGCGATGTGCAGGGAGAACAATGAGAATTAATATTAAATTGTCAGTACAATGGGTTTTAAAAGTGACTTTATCGTCTTGTGAGATGCAGAAAGAAATGGAAGTAAGTGAAGTTTGTAATTTACATTAAGTAGTGTCTGCTTTTTACATGATTACAAAATTTGACTTTTTACTTTGGAAGTTGTAAAATTTAATTAGTCTTATCTAACTTCGGGAGGAATGCTTGTACATGACAAACCAATACATGAATAATCTTTATCGTGATCTGCTCTCTAATTCACCGCAGACAATAACCATAGATATTCCAGCAGACATGGGGACAGGGCAGATTTTACAGGTGGTCACGAAACAGGGAGCAGTTGTTTCGGACTGGAAAATGAATTATTTTTCAGATATGAACGTGCAGGGAGTGAGTAGCGAAGAATACATTCAAATGTTGTTCTGCTTCAATGATGGTGTTTCCTGGAATATTGCAGATAGCCGACAAAGTATCAGCATACAAAAAGGTGAGTCCTGTATTTATCGTGGACACGGGAAAATGGAATATCTGTGCTATTCCAAACAAAACGATTTCCTTTTCAAAAATGTAAAAGTACCACTGTCGTATTTCCGTAAAATTATGAATGACTATTTTGATGTTGGTGAGATTGAGGTTTATCAGAAAAAACTATTGGAAGGTATATCAAAAGTAGGTATTACTCCCTATATGGAGCACATTTTTGCGGAACTGAAAGACTTCACGCAATATCGCGGCGGATTGGGATACCTGTTTTTGGAAAGCAAAGTTTTTGAGTTGTTATCTGTATATTTGAGTGAGATTTTGGAACTGAGTATTCTTGCGTCAACTTATATAGCAATTTCCAGAAGTGACCGAGAATCCATCATAGAAGCGAAGAGAATCATTGACAGTCAGCTTGCTTTGGCACCAAGTTGTGAGGAATTGGCGCGAAAAGTCAATATTAGTACTTCAAAATTGTCAAAGGGTTTTTCCTCGCTGTTTGGAACATCGGTTCATGCGTATATTATAGATCAGCGATTGGAAAAGGCGGCAAGTCTACTATTAGAAAGTAATTTGAACGTAAGTCAGGTGGCAGCATTTGTAGGCTATTCAAAACCGAGTAACTTTGCTGCGGCATTCAAAAAGAAGTATGGGGTAATTCCTAAAAACTATAAAACGGAAAATACGATTGGTTAAAATTAAAAAATACCGATTTTGGGTAGAATAAAACCGTTTTTGGGTTGGAAATGTAGGCGTAAATTGTTATTATATGTGGTGTAGTTAGAAAATACTAACTACACCATTTTTTAGATAGGAGGATACTGGTATGAGTTCCCAGAAAAAAAGTTCCCGGCTTGAGGGAAAAGATTTAATTACTATCGGCATCTACACCGTCATCTATGTCGTCATTGTTATGCTGGTGGCGATGCTTGGCTTCATCCCCATTTTTATTCCGCTGATGGCGGTGCTGTGTCCTTTGATTGGCGGCATCCCCTATATGCTGTATGTTACAAAGGCTAAAAAATTCGGGATGACTGCAATCATGGGTTTCCTGATTGGTCTAATCATGGTGTTCTTCGGCAACGGCTATCTTACTATGGTAACTGGTCTTGTTGGCGGCCTGTTGGCTGACGTGATCCTGAAAAAGGCAGACTACAAAAGTGCAAAGAGTACAGTTCTTTCCTGCGGTGTGTTCAGCATCTGGGTGTTTGGCAACTTTGCTCCCATTTTCCTGAACCGTGAAAGCTATATGGTAATGCTGACTGAAGGATACGGCACTGAATATGCAGCTACCCTTAATACATATATGCCTATGTGGATTGCGCCTATTTTGCTGGTTGCCTGCTTTGTGTTTGGCCTTGTCGGAGGTATGATTGGGAAAGCCATTTGCAAAAAGCACTTCCAGCGTGCCGGTATTGCATAATGGCGCGGGAAATTCTGCTCAGCAAAAAAACAGAACAAGGGTTGCGGCTCGATCCGCGTACAAAACTGTTGCTCATCTTCATCATAAGCATTTTTGTCATGGGTGGAACAGGCGGAGAAGCTATGGGACTGATCCGCCTTGTTCTTTGTGTGGTTCCGGCTATATTGCTGCTTACCTCGAAACAATGTGCAAAAGCTGTGGGCTATATTGCTGTGTTTTCTGTTTTTTATGCTGTCCAAATTTATGTTTTGCCGCACCTTACGGGGATATTGAATTTCCTTGTTCTGTTTACAACAGGATTCTTCTGCCGAATCCTTCCCAGTGTTGCGATTGCTGCCTATGCAGTGAAAACAACAACGGTCAGTGAATTGATTTCCGGCATGGAAAGAATCCATATGCCTAAAGAAGTGACGATCCCCTTAACGGTCATGTTCCGCTTCTTTCCAACTGTCTTTCAGGAGTCAGAAGCAATCAGTGACGCTATGAAAATGCGTGGGATTAAACTTGGAGGGAAAAAATCTTCAAAAATATTGGAGTATAAGCTGATCCCGATGATTACCTGCTCCGTGAAAATCGGTGAGGAACTTTCCGCTGCGGCAATTACCCGTGGCCTCGGTGCTCCTGTCAAACGCACAAACATTTGCCAGCTTAAATTCAATTTTGCCGATGTGGTGCTGATCTTGTTTTGTTGCTTTGTAGTGTTTTGGGCGATTGCTTCCCCGATAATTTCCGCAGGAGGGATTTTGCCATGATAGATTTTCAAAATGTTTCTTTTTCTTATGGTGAAGAATCCAGCGGCGGAGGGATTAGAAATGTCAATCTCACCATAAACACAGGGGAATTTGTTTTACTCACGGGAGAATCCGGCTGTGGGAAAACAACGATTACCCGTTTGGTAAATGGGCTGGTGCCTCATTATTACGAGGGCAAATTAGAGGGCGATGTCCTTCTGGACGGAAAAAGCGTATCAGATACGCCGCTTTATGACTTGGCTGCTATGGTGGGATCTGTATTCCAGAATCCCAAAAGTCAGTTTTTCAACGTGGATACGGATAGTGAATTAGCCTTTGCCTGTGAAAATTTAGGCTATCCTCAGGAGGATATCCTGAAAAGGATTGACCGGACAGTTTCCGATTATCATATTGAAGATTTGATGGGGCGAAGCGTGTTTGCTCTGTCCGGAGGCGAAAAGCAAAAAATAGCCTGTGCTTCATCAAGTGTATTGCTGCCGGGAATTATGGTCCTGGACGAACCATCTTCTAATTTGGATATGGCTGCTATTGATGACCTGCGGCAGGTCCTAAGCCTCTGGAAAAAGCAGGGCAAAACAATTCTGATCGCAGAACACCGCCTTTACTACCTTCACGATCTTGCAGATCGTATGCTGTATGTAAAAGATGGGGAGATTGAACGGGAATACACGCCTGCTGAATTTGACAGCTTATCGGATGGCACTCGAAAAGAAATGGGGCTGCGGCCGTTTTCTCTCTCGAAGTTGAAGCCTGCGAATCAGTATCAGGCGCATACAGCTAAACAGATGGAATTTCAAAATTTCTGCTTTGCGTATAAAAAGCGGGAACCGGAAAGCCTCCATATTCCGAGTGCAGAACTGCCTGTTGGAGAAACGATTGCCATTATCGGTCTGAATGGCGCTGGAAAATCTACTCTGGCCCGCTGTATTTGCGGACTGGAAAAGAAGTGTGGCTTTTTGCAGGTTGAGGGGAAAACCCTTGATTGGAAAGCCCGGCTCAAACATTGCTACATGGTAATGCAGGATACCAGCCATCAGCTATTTACCGAAAGCGTGGCGGATGAAGTGCTTCTGAGCATGGACAACAAGGATGAAACTGTTGTGGATAAAATCCTTAAACAGTTTGATCTGCTGGAATATAAAGACAGGCACCCGCTTTCTCTTTCCGGCGGGCAAAAACAGCGGGTAGCGATCGCGTCTGCCATTGTGAGTAACCGGGAGATCATTGTGTTTGACGAACCAACAAGCGGGCTTGATCTCAAACATATGCGGGAAGTTGCGCGGAGTTTGAAGTCACTCGCGGATCAGGGCAAAACGCTTCTTGTTATTACGCATGATCCGGAGTTGGTGATGGCGGGATGTTCGTATGTAGTCCATATGGAAAAAGGGCAAGTAAAAGAAAGCTATCCATTGGACGAATCCGGCAGTAAAAAGGTTTTGGATTTTTTCCGAATCCGCCAGTGAATTTTAGAAATTATGAATGTCAGGGCCGCCTTGACTGGACAGAAAGATAATGATAAGAGGCCGCTTTACTTTGGCGGCCTCTTGTTTTTGAAGCACAGACAGTACGGCTCAATATAAGGAGGGCTTATGTTCAAAAAAATCTTTGAGTACGCAGGGCCATATAAGAAAAATATGTATGTGGCCACGGTTGTCGTACTGGTCAGCGTTCTTATGGGCATCCTGCCTTTTGTGCTGGCCTATCAGGTCATTTCGCCATTGGTTATGGGCGATTCTGTTGAAACAGAATTTGTTTTATTGCGTGTTATAGGGGTTTTGATCTGTCTTGTTTTGCAGGCGTTTTTTTATGGATGGGGATTATCAATTTCTCATAAAGCAGCATATAACACATTGTTCCGGCTGCGGGTATCTCTGCAAAAGAAGTTTGAGAAACTTCCCCTTGGCATTGTGGAGGAAAAAGGGACAGGGACAATCAAAAAGCTGTTTGTCGATGATGTGGACAGCTTGGAATTGCTCCTTGCTCATTCAGTCCCAGAGGGTATCGCAAATTTACTGATCCCGCTGGTGATTTATGTTGCTATGTTTTGTGCGGACTGGAAACTGGCTCTTATGTCTTTGGCCTCTATCCCGATCAGCCTGCTCTCCATGGTCATTATGTACTCTGTTGGAATGAAGCGCATGGGTCCCTACTATCAGTCTGCACAGAAAATGAACAACACGATCATTGAGTACATCAATGGTATGGAGGTTGTCAAGGTTTTCAACCGGGAGAGCGAATCTTACGAGAACTTCCGCAAGGATGTAACGGACTATCGGGATTATACCTTGGCATGGTATAAGGCCGCCTGGCCCTGGATGGCGATATACGGAAGTCTACTGCCCTGCACTGTTATTCTGACTTTGCCTCTTGGGGCATGGTTTGTTCTCTGTGGCATAAGCACTTTACCTGATTTGATTTTAGTCCTCTGCCTTTCCCTCAGCATTGGGATTCCTCTCCTGAAAGCACTGGGCTTTATGGAGACGATTCCGAATCTGAATTATAAGATCACGGCACTTGAACAGATGTTAAATACGGCACCGCTGCAAGCTGCTGAGGATGATTTCCACGGACAGGATTTTAACATTTCTTACGATCATGTTTCCTTTGCGTATCAGACGACACAGCCTGGCCCAGATGGGAAACCGATAATAGCGGAAAACGAAGTCCTCCACGATATTACCTTTGTGGCACAAGCAGGACAAAAAACTGCCCTAGTTGGTGAATCCGGTTCTGGCAAGAGCACCCTTGCAAAACTGTTGATCCACTACTATGACCCGCAGAAAGGGAGCATTTCCATTGGCGGGCAGAAACTTTGTGATATGAGCCTGGAGGCATTGAACAGCCGCATTTCCTATGTGGCTCAGGATCAGTACCTGTTTAACACCTCCCTGCTGGAAAATATCCGTCTTGGACGTTTGGATGCTACCGATGAGGAAGTAATGCAGGCGGCGAAGAAAGCCCGGTGTATGGAGTTTCTGGAAAAGCTGCCGCAAGGTATTCACTCCATGGCGGGCGATGCGGGGAAAATGCTTTCCGGGGGGCAGCGCCAGCGAATTTCCCTGGCGCGGGCAATATTGAAGGATGCCCCGATTGTAGTGCTTGACGAGGCCACGGCCTATGCTGATCCAGAAAATGAGGAAAAAATGGAGGCTGCTATTGCGGAGCTGGTGGAGGGAAAAACCTTGGTAGTTATCGCTCACAAACTTCCCGCTATAATGAACGCAGATCAAATATGCGTTATGGATCACGGAAAGATGGTGGCAACCGGAAAACATCAGGAGCTGATTCAAGCTTGCCCAGAATACCAAAGGTTGTGGAAAGCGGCTCAGGACAGCGCCGAGTGGAAAGTATCTACTGCAAAGGAGGGAAGATAAATGTTTGCATTGATTTCAAGAATCCTGAACCTCTCCGGGAGGTATAAAAGCCGTATTCAGGCTGCATTTCTATGTGCATTTGTCGAGTCCATTCTCTCCAAAATGCCGATCTTCATGGCATTTATTGTCTTGGCCGGGTTTGCTGATAATACGCTGACTGGAAAGACCTGTCTGTTTGTCGGACTTGGATTATTAGCTGTTGTAGTGGTTCAGACAGTGGTTCACTATTTGAGCGACCGTCTGCAAAGTGCCGCTGGATTTATGATCTTTGCTGATAAACGGATGGAGTTGGGAAATCATTTAAGAAAAATGCCGATGGGTTACTTTACATCGGGGAATATTGGCAAAATCAGCTCTGTTCTCAGTACGGATATGGTATTCATTGAGGAAGTTTCTATGAGTACCATTGGCAACATGATGAGCTATATGCTGTCTACTTTGGTTTTAGCTGTTTTTATGTTCGTACTGGATTGGAGACTTGGGCTGATTGCGGTAATCATTACCTTGCTGGCATCACTGGTTGCAAAATATATGAATAAGGTTTCCTTCAAGGAGGCTGTCGGGCGTCAAAACCAAAGCGAGAATTTGACGGATGCGGTCTTGTCTTTTGCTGAAGGAATTGGGGTTATCAAAAGTTACAATCTGCTCGGAGAAAAATCTGACGAATTAACGGAAAACTTCAAAAAATCAAGGGATGTCAATACGAAGTTTGAGCAGAAAATGACACCGTGGACCACTGGCTTAAACATTCTCTATGGCGTGGGTATTGCCGCTATCTTCGGTTTATCCGTTTTTTTACATCAGGAAGGCGTACTCTCCCTGGCTTATCTTTTGGGCGTGCTGCTGTTTGTCTTTGATCTCTTTGGACCTCTGAAAGCTCTTTATGGAGAAGCAACCCGACTGACCGTGATGAATGCCGCATTAGACCGCATTGAAGCTGTTTTGGACGAGCCCGAACTTCCCGATAACGGAAATCAACATATTCTGTCACAGGCACAGCCGGATCAGCCAGAAGTACAATTTAGCGATGTGGGCTTCGCCTATCAGGACAAGGAAGTCCTGCACAACATCAGCTTCTCTATGCAGAAGAATACCATGACCGCACTTGTGGGACCGTCTGGCGGTGGCAAATCCACGATTGCGAACCTTCTGGCGCGGCTGTGGGATGTGAAATCCGGCAAAGTGACAATCCGTGGTACAGATATTCGGGATGTACCTCTCGCCGAACTGATGGAACAGATCAGCATGGTTTTCCAGAGGGTGTACTTGTTCCAGGATACCATTTACAACAATATCAGCATGGGTAAACCGGACGCTACCGAGGAAGAAGTCTATGAGGCTGCAAAAAAAGCCCGCTGCTATGATTTTATCATGGCGCTGCCAGATGGATTCCAGACAGTCATCGGTGAAGGCGGCGCTACTCTGTCCGGCGGCGAAAAGCAAAGAATCTCTATCGCCCGATGCATTTTGAAGGACGCACCGATTGTCATTCTGGATGAAGCGACTGCAAGTGTTGATACCGATAATGAAAGCTATATCCAGGAGGCAATCAATGAGCTGGTAAAGGGTAAAACATTACTTGTGATTGCACATCGCCTGAATACCATCCGTCAGGCAGATCAGATTTTGGTGATCTCTGATGGACGGATCAGCGAACAGGGAACCCATGACGAGCTTATGGCAAAAGCCGGGATTTATCAGGATTTTGTAAATATCCGTAAAAAGGCTTCCGGCTGGAGCCTTGCATAAAGGAGGAACCGATGAAGATTCATGCGTCCGGGGAGGATTATCTGGAGGCTGTGCTGATTCTTCAAAAGAAGCAGGGTATGGTCCGATCCATTGATCTTGCCCGGCACATGGGATTCAGTAAACCGAGCATCAGCCATGCAGTAGGTGTGTTAAAGAATGGCGGTTTCCTGACTGTCGATGAAGATGGATACCTCAATCTGACTAATGCCGGGCGGGAGGTTGCCGAGAAAATTTATGAACGCCATCAGTTCTTTACGGAGCAGCTTGTAGCTGTCGGGGTTGATCGGGAAACTGCAGAAAGAGATGCCTGTCGGATAGAACATGTAATCAGTGAAGAAGCTTTTGAAAAATTGAAAACTTCGGTTGAAAAAAAGTATTAGTACAATGTTGATTCACCGAATCTTTTATGTTCATCATACTATAGAATTGTTGAGAAACGTGAAACAGGGTATGAAACTCGTATACTAAAAGACATTCAGAGTGGAATTACACTAGAAACACTTATGGCAAAAGGACATAGGAAAACGCCGGAAGAAAAAGCAGCTGTTGCGAAACAAAAGAGGAAACAGAGGCGAGCAAAACGGAAAAAAGAAGCAAGAGATAATCTGACCAAAGAAGAGATCTTGCAAGATGACCGATTTTTCTGTATTGCTGGTTATACCTCCGGAGGTGCACCGTATGGTGTCACCTGGGAGGAAAAGGATTTGAAACCTTGGGAAGATTGGGAAGAAAATGAGTGAGTTGCCAGTGCAATCTTATTTTTCTCTTGTGACAGAAACAGGTTCCTTTTTTGCCGGAAGTAAGTCTGAACTGATCTCTGGAGCATCGAGCAGTGCAGTGAAATTTTGCTGAATGATCTCTAGGGTTTTCTGCTTTTTCTGCAATTCCTGTTTTTCCCGGACAGTAGCATCCTGTTCAGATTCAAGATTTTCAATCCGCTTCTGGATTTTATTAGAGCTTGGGATTTTGGTGACACCGAGATCCTGAAGCTCTTTTTTTAGTGAATCGTGGAGCTGGTATTCTGCCTGATGTTTGGTGCGGTATGCTTTTGGATTTTTAGCAGATTTACAATCTTCAATTACTTTACGACAAAGCCGGTAAGAATCGCAGTGTTTCTGAATGACTTTCTGCGTGCTCAGCTCACTGTTGATTTGTGCTATTCTTTGGTCGGCAACTTTCACAGAAGCTTCAATGTCAGATACATGCTGCCTGAAATCGTCATAATTCAGCAAGTTATTTTCGGAAAGATAGTTGAAGGTATGGGCTGCCTCTTTTAGATTATTGAGCTTTGCCCATCGTTCAAATCCCTCTCGATTTCCAGTTGTGACATAAGTGGAGATATTGATATACAAGCGAGCTTCTCTGGACAGATGTCTTGGAGTTTTTACTTTGCTACGATTTTTAGCCAGACGGATGCGAACATTTTCTTCGGAATAATAGCTTCCGAGAGATTTCATATAAGTGAAGTTCTTCTGCTCCGGTGCACGGAAGGACAGGTGCTTTCCCTGCCGGACTTCATATCCGGCTAACTGCATCTTTTGCAGAAATTCCTCATAGTTGATGGAAGTCCAGATTGATTTATCAACTGCGACACGTAGCTTGGCTTTCCAACTGGTGCCACGATGATATTCCATGTTCTCTTTATAGCTTTTACCTTTTTCTCCGGTTGGCATGCTGGTGGCAAGTCCATTTTCATGGCAGATACGATTACTGATTCTGCAGAGTTTATGGTAGCTCCGCTTATTGGAAACATACTTGTGATGATCAACAAAGCTTGTAGCGTTGAAGATGATATGATTGTGAATATGATTTTTGTCAACGTGTGTGCTGATCACGTACTCATATTTTCCTTTCAGCACTTCGTCAGCAAATTGTTGACCTAAGCGATGGGCATTTTCGGCATCAACTTCTCCAGGTTTAAATGATTGGATCAGATGAAATGCCAGGTTATCGCCTTTATCCATTCCATTCTTTTTTGCCATTTCTCTTGTCATAGAAAATTCAAGATCTGCAGTTTCCGGGGAACAGCCAAAACTGGAAACTAACAGTTTTTCATCTGTCTTATCTGGATTTGTAATATAGTCCAAAGCTTTCTTGTCAGTTACCTTAATGGGGAAGATTTTAAGATACGCCATAATTCTTTCACCATCTCTTTCAATTCTTGCATTTCTTCTGGATATAGATCTCCGGTGGTATTTACCTTTTTTGCAATCTGGTTGATATTTACACCAATCTTGTGCATTTCCTCATACTGTTTCTTCAGTGGGGTGGTATCGGTGTTGACGATGTAACCGTCGATTGCCATCTTACGCAGATAAGCTCCCATGTTTTTGGTTTTTGATTCTATCATCTTCCTGCGTATAAGCTTCCTTTCTTCTTCGGTGACATAAAAATGGATTTCTTTGTTTCTCTTTCTTTCAGCCATTGGTGGGTTCTCCTTTCTGAGAGGACAGTAGTATCGTTGCTTTCAACGTTTTTCAATTTAGGGCAGGGTACCCTAAATTGGGATTTCCCGGAAGTGTATCCTCACTTCCTGTCCTTGCTGTTTTACCTCTCTATTAGTTAAAGTCAGGAGAACCGGGAAAATGCAAAAGAATTTGGCAGGTAGTACGGGATACGAAAATGTGGTATGATTATGGGCAGGATATCAGAAGAATCAGGAGTTGAATAGATTGTGAAGAAAGAAGAAATTTTTGAATATGTGCAGAAACAGTATGGCACGATTCCGGAATATTTATGGAGTAAACTACCGGACAGTGCAGTACTTCGACATAAGAATGGGAAATGGTATGCAGTGATCATGACGGTTGAAAAATCGAAACTGGGATTAGAAGGAAGAGAGATGGTTGATATCATTGACGTAAAGTGTGATCCGGACATGACAAATATGATTATTCAGACTTATGGATTTTTACCTGGGTATCATATGAATAAGCAGCACTGGATCACTATTTTACTGGATGGTTCGGTCAGCGAAGCAAAGGTACTGGACTTTTTAGATATGAGTTATGACCTGATTGATGGAGCAGGCAGAAAGGAAAACAAATGAGAAAAGCAATCGTATATGCATCTGTGCATCATGGAATTACACTGATTTTTGAGCAAAAGGAAAACCGGGGATTTTATTCCTCGGTTTTTCGGCTGTTATGCTTCAGTCTTCAACTTGAAAAATATCTTCTACAGGCACTTTCAGGTAATGGGCCAGCCGGATTGCAATCTCAAGAGAGGGATTACGTTCTCCACGTTCGATGCGGCCTATAGTCTGGCTGCAGGAACCTATGGCTTCAGCCAAATCTGCTTGAATGAGATTCCGTTCTTCACGAATATCTTTTAATGTATTATTGATTGCCATTCAATCACTTCCTTTGCTTATTGTTATCAGCAGGATCATGAACCTGCTGTTGAAATCTAATGAAATCCCGGAATTTCTGCACCTTTGCATTTTCCGATTACTTTTCCAAAAATCTTAAAAGAGTCAGATTCCAAAACTTGGATAGGACGATATTTTTGATTTAAAGAAATCAGATAAACACCATCTGGCTCATCGTGTAATTCCTTGATGTAAGTATTACCGTTGAGATAGAAGATTCCAATTTCACCATTAGCAAGAGAATCTTTTTTCTGAATCCATGCGACATCGCCTGTATGATAAAGTGGTTCCATACTGTCACCGGAGATCCGTACACCAAAGTCAGTCTGCTCAGGAGCAAGGTGTCCTACGTCATAAGTTTCTTTTACAGAATCTTCCAGGTAATTTCCAGTACCAGCAGAAACTGGTTCCCAGGTAATTTCTACAGGATGATGGAATGGGATAATCTTTGCAGACAGTGGAGAAAACTTTTTAGAAGCTTTCAAAATATCAGCAAATTCAATCAATTTATTTCTGCCTTCTTCATTCAATCCACTCATAATGTTATATGGATTTTCTCCAAAGAAAGATTCATATATATCTTCGATATCAAGTAACTGGCAAAGTGTCAGGAAAACATGTAAAGCTGGTTCTCGTGCATTGGTCTCCCATTTGGAGATTGCTTTTGTAGTGACCTGAATACCTTCCTGAGAAAGCAGGTCTACCAGATCTGATTGAGAGTATCCTTTCTTTTTTCTATTTTCTGCTAATATTTCCCCGAAATCACGCATTTGTTCGCCTCATTTCTATTTGAATTTTCTATATGCATTATACCGTATGTTAGAAATAAAATCAACAATAATCTCCAAAATGGAGAAAATACAACCAAGATGTTACTTGACTATCTCCGGAATGTCGATATATACTAAACATACAGAAATTGATAAGACATCATATTGAAGGAAACAGCTAGGAGGTGAAAAGTTTGAGTGAGCGTGTGATCCTGCATAGTGATATGAACTGTTTTTATGCCAGTGTAGAAATGCTACATCATCCGGAATTTGCAGGAATGCCTCTGGCAGTAGGTGGCGATCCGGAAGCCCGGCATGGGATTGTGCTGACAGCAAATTATATTGCAAAGCAAAAAGGTGTAAAGACCGGAATGGCATTATGGCAGGCAAAACAGATTTGTCCGGAAATCATATTTGTACCACCACGGATGGATTTGTATTTGAGATTTTCAAAGATGGCAAGAGAAATCTATTCGGAGTATACGGACAAGATCGAGCCATATGGAATTGATGAAGCCTGGCTGGATGTATCGGACAGCAGAAATCTGAAAGGAAGCGGAATGACGATTGCAAGAGAAATCAGCCATCGGATTAAATACGAACTGGGTGTAACGGTAAGTATTGGAATTTCCTGGAATAAGATTTATGCGAAACTTGGTTCAGATTATAAAAAGCCGGATGCAATCACAGAGTTTAATCGAGAAAATTATAAAGACAGGATATGGCAGCTTCCAGCGTCAGATTTGCTTTATGTCGGAAGACAGACAAATAAGAAATTGCAAAAACTTGGAATCCGGACAATCGGGCAACTTGCGGAATCAGACGAAAAGTTGTTAGAGAGTCATTTTGGAAAAATAGGAAATGTATTATGGGCTTTCGCAAATGGCTGGGATGAAGATCCGGTTTGCAAGGAAGGATATGAAGCACCAGTAAAGTCGATAGGTAATAGCACTACAACACCGAGAGATCTGGAAAATGATCTGGATGTCTGGATCATTCAAATAGCATTGGCAGAAAGTGTAGCTGCACGATTGCGGAAACATGGATTTAAATGCAAAACAGTAGAAATTACAGTTCGAGATAATCGATTGTATAGTTTTTCCAGACAGATACATTTACGACAGCCAACGAATATTACAAACGAGATTGTAACTGCAGCATTTCAGCTATTTAAAGATAATTACAAATGGGAACATCCCATTAGAAGCCTGGGGATCCGAGCTGCGGATCTTGTGTTAGATGATATTCCCGTGCAGTTGGATTTATTTGGAAATCAGGAGAAAAAGGAAAAGTTAGAGAAGCTGGATCGTACTGTAGATGAGATCAGACGACGGTTTGGTTATTTCAGTATACAGCGAGCGGCAATGTATCAGGATAAAGTCTTATCCCACTTAGACGCTGGTACGCACACGATCCATCCACATAGTTATTTCCATGGGTAATTGGAGGGATAGATTTGAAAAAAGCATTAACCAGAAAACAGGAAGAAAGTTATCAGTGTATTTTACGATATACCAATGAACATGGATATCCACCGACAATACGGGAATTTGGAAAATTGATCGGGGTGAAATCAACATCATCAGCATTTTCCAGAATCAAGCAGTTGGAGTTAAATGGATATATCCGCAGAATCCCGGCATCGCCAAGAGCAATTGAGATTTTATAGTGAGGTGTCGGCATGAACAAAGTATATGTAGATGTAGTAGCAGAGTTTCGGAAAGACGGACAGCTGGTTCCCATATTTTTTACATGGGAGGATGGAAGAAAATATAGTATTGACAGAATTTTGAAAATCGAGCGATGCGCCAGCAGAAAGGCAGGCGGTGTAGGAATGATGTACACCTGTATGATACAGGGGCAGGAAAGCCACTTGTTTTACGAAGTGGATAAATGGTTTATGGAGAGAAAAACAGCATAAGGAGAGATTGGTATAGACGATATTATTTGGATTATTAATCGGCAGGGATAGTCACTTTCCCTTTATATTCCTGTAGGTTTTACATAAGAAGATGGATTCCGGTCAGCAAAGGCAGCTCCCACAATGCCTTTTGGATATCCGCTTCTGCAAGTTGTAGTAAGTAATTGCTTCCCATCAAAATCATGGGGAAAGCGAACTGGTCTGAAAGACCGCCAGTTAGTGTGATGATGATAAGGAGATTTTGAAACTGATGACAGACAGAGATTATGCAATTAAATCAATGAAAGAGATTACCTTCCAGATGGCAAGTCATGCACAGGATTATCTGGAAGTTACAATCGAAAGACATTATACTGATATTAAAGAATTGATGACAAGCTATCAGAAATTGATTTTGGAAAATCAGATTGTGTTAGAAGAACTGGATATGGAATGCCAGGAGAAAATCAATGAAGATATGGCATATGCATTGAGTTATCTGAGCATTTATAACAACCAGCTGAATGTGCCAAAGATGCACCGGGAGATGAATAATCTGATGATTATTTATGGATTGTCGGACATGATCTATCGGGGAATGACTTTGGTGAAGTTCTATGCACCGAATGGTGTGATGCTCAGTGAAATCCTTCACTCCTGTTTTTGCAGTCATTATAATAAGACAGATGTGGAAGTACAGCAGGAGTTAGGAATAGGCAGGACTTCTTTTTATAAAATGAAGAAGCAGGCACTTGGGTATTTAGGATTTTATTTTTATGAGATCGTGGTACCGCAGGCAAAGGATAAAAGATTTAAACCGTCACTGGGCGTTGAGGAAGAGTAGGTGAATAATATGAGATACGAAGATTCGATGAAAGGTGTAGCTGCTCAGATAATCAAAGAACAGCTGAGAGCCAGTAAAATTAAAAACAATCCAGAAGATTTCCATTGGCATGATGAATATGCAACGTTGAATTTCTTTCGGTTTATCTGCAAAAATATCGGTAACTTGGGAAATGGAGAAATTGAAAAAATGGTCACACGCTTGAAAAGCATAGATCAGAAAGCAGTGGAAAACCATGTGAATGGTGCTGTTTGGGCATTTGATTATGATAAGATGTTCTGTGTATTGATGGAGAATGAAATTTGCCGAAAGGTGTGCGAAAAGAATAAATATAATAGTTGGATGAAGCTGATTGGACAGTATTGTATCTCAATGGCTTAAAGATAAAGAAAGTTGCTGGAGAGAAAAAATATTCTCCAGCAACTTTGTCTTTGATGAATAAAGGTCAATTTTTTATTTAACTATTCTCACTATTATTTGATTCAGTGATTTTTTTCTTCTTTGGAGAAACCAGTTTGTGACCGGAATAAATGGACATGCCCATACAAAGCAATGAAGAATAGGCAAAGTATTTATGTGCAGTCATAGATTTTTTGATTCCAGAATAAATGCATCCCAACATACAGAAAAGTGCGCCTAAGGACCAGTATTTATGTGATTTCATGATTTGATACCTCCTTTGATTTAACTGATTCAATCATAACGCTTTTTTACGAAAATGCAAAGAAAAACTTTGAATATAGTTCTGTAGAATTAGAACTTGGCTTTGCGATTCTGTATATTTAAGATATCCACAAGTATACTAAATTCAGAACGATTATTCGTTCTGGAGGAGGTGTTACGATGGATTTGAAAGCAGTAGGACAGCGAATCAAATCAGCACGAGAAGCAAAAAATCTCACGCAAGAGGAACTGGCTGCATTAGTAAATTTAAGTCCAACGCATGTGAGTGTAATAGAGAGAGGCTTGAAAGTTACAAAATTGGATACCTTTGTTACAATTGCAAATGCATTAGATGTTTCAGCAGATACTCTTTTGATTGATGTTGTGGCACATTCAGTTACA
Organism: Ruminococcus sp. J1101004sp1_RTP21198st1_B9_RTP21198_201120; assembly: GCF_040924245.1. Lineage (NCBI taxonomy): Bacteria > Bacillati > Bacillota > Clostridia > Eubacteriales > Oscillospiraceae > Ruminococcus > Ruminococcus sp. J1101004sp1_RTP21198st1_B9_RTP21198_201120. The sequence goes on from NZ_JBCOMI010000025.1 coordinate 45,121, forward strand.
GGTGTTACCAATGAGCTGACAGAAAAAATTGAAAAACTTCCGATCAAAGAGCAGAAAAAAATGATCAAAGTAATTCACACATTATTGGAAGAGTGATATGACAAACTGGGAAGAGCGAGTAGCTCTTCTTTTTTTGACCTTTTATTCAGCTTTAAGTTGTAAAGTGTCTTTTCATGATAATAGAAATATGCTAAATTAGTTCCATAGAACAAGGTGTAATTCTACTTATATATTGGAGGAAAATGAATGAGAGAGAAAACTATTTATGAGAAGATTGCAGAAAAGTACAACACAACACCAGAAGAGGTACGCAGAGAAATGCAGATAGCCATAGATGCAGGATTTGATAATCCCGATCCGGCTGTGCAGGAAGAATGGAAGAAAATGACACTTAAAGGAGACAGACCCACACCGGAAGAAGTAATCAATTACGCAGTAAAAAAACTAAAAGGAAAATAAAAATATGAAGAAAAAGATAATTGCATTGATTTCAGGAGCAGTGATCTTGATAATTGCTGCAGGAAGTATTTATGGGAAATCTGAATCTGGTCATAAGGAAGGCGAACCGGATGTAGTTGGAACATTTTCCGTAAATCGAGATGAAAATATTACAGTGGTTGCTAACCGGGGACATATCGGGGATAAAGAAGCTTTTGCAAGAGAACTTTTGCAGATGTACAAGGATGATTCATTTTATTCGACAAAATTCTCCACAGACAGGGGATATGCGACGAGCCTTGATATGAACATCTATTTATGGAAAGAGGATATTGAAGATGGGGAATCGGTAATGACAGCCGAATATAGACCTGTAGAATACGGAAAGGACTATGATGTAGTCAATCATCCTGATAAATTTCAACTATATATAGATGGAAAAGAAGTAGAAGAATAACACGATGAACTTTTTATACTGAAATATGTACGATTCCAATAATGATATGAACTTATGGGAATATATTGCGGATACTTTGTGAACTTTATCCTGATACAATGATTATGCTGATGAAAGAAGGCATAGATAACTGAATACAAGAAAGAGACGAAAGCCTCAGTAGTTAAGAAAAAACTACTGGGGCTTTTTTTCGTGCCTGAATTTCTCAGCCAATAACTGCGGGCGTATCCCGGCAGGATAAAGGCGGAGCAGGCATGATCTTAAACAGAGGTCCGCCTTCTGGATTTGAAACGAGCAACAAGATTTCAAATTCAGGAGGAACGGATATGTATATTGAACACCCATATTTTTACGAAGGAAAGTATTACGCAAATATTGATGGAGAAATGATCGAGATTACAAAAGAAGTTGCGTATGCGATGAATAATTTTTACAGAAGCAGCAAGGCAAAAAAAGTTGAGATTAAGAATGAACTGGGTGAGGTTGTGGATAAGATGCTGAGAGAAGTACCTTACAGCGGTCAGTCCATTGATGGAGAAGGCTTCATGATTGAGGATTTTCCAGATCTGAACTGTGATGTGGAGCACTGTGTACTGACAAAAATGGAACAGCAGGATATTCACACAGTGATCAATCAACTGAACTCAGAGGAACGCATGATTATTTATGGCATTTTCTTTGAAAACAAGACACAGACACAGATGGCGGAGATTATGGGGATTTCCAGACAGATGCTGTCATACAAGCTGAAATCCACTCTTAATAAGATGCGTGAAATGTATATGAATAAATTTTTTTAAAAAATTTTTCAAAATCTTTTGCATTTGCCAAAGTCATTTGACTTTAGTAATTAGAGGAAGTTAAAGGACTTCCTAAAATGAACCATGATAACTGAATATCCAATAATAACTGACGTGACATTTCATGCAAAGAGCACGAGGAAGATGCCGCTATAGGATTATAAGACAAAACAAAGATTTTTAGTTCAGTCTGTAATGCTGCGAAAAAGCACTGACCGAAGCCAGCTGGCAGGCTGGTGATGCGATGATATGTATGAGATGCGATACACTTGCAGATCCTGAGAAGTCTGTAACTGGTAAACCTATGAACTGCTGGAGCCTGGAAACGAGAGTTTCCGGGTTGTGGTCCGGAGTATGCATCTGGGCAGGTTATTATTCCCTTCCTGCATATGCGGGAGTAACGATTCGGGGTATCGAGGATAAATAGAATCGAGCGAGCACTGTTTAATAATCAAATTGGCTATAGAGGTTATGCGGCAGAGCTTTCCCTATGGGAAAGAAACTCTGCCGTATTCCTGTGGAGCCAATATAGCGCTATGGATGCTTTACAAATAAAAATAATAGATTGGAGAGAGGACAAATGACAATCCGCAGAGGAGATATTTTATGGGCAGATCTCGGTATGTTTCCTACAACATCTGTTCAGGGTGGAGTAAGACCGGTGATCGTAGTGAGTAATAATAAAGCCAATACATACAGTTCAGTCATAACGGTAGTTCCGCTGACATCAAGAATTTATAAGAAACGGTATTTGCCAACACATGTATTTATCAGCAAATATGATATGACGGGAATCCGAAAAGGAAGCCTGGCACTGGCTGAACAGGTTATGAGCATTTCTACGAAATGTATTATTGAGAAATGCGGAAGAGTAAATAAGTGGAGCCTGGATCGGGTACTGAAAGCAGTACAGATTCAGATGGGAATGGAAGGAGAAGGGCATGACGGCAGAGGAATATAGAAACTATCTGGAGCAGGATTTCAGTGATGTAGATATCAATGAAATGACTGATCTACGGATGATAAAAGCAGACAGAAATAAATCGCTTCAGGAACGGAGAGATATTTTTCTGAATAAAGTAGGAAATCCATATTTGGTCCGGATCGGCAATATGAAAGTAAAAGTCAGATTTGCCAATAACGGTATATCTATGGAGCAGGCATTTGAGAATATGCTTCTGAGTGTCTGAAAAAGTACTGGCAAGATTGAGGGGACTGTGTTAGAATGTCAGTAAGGACAAATTATGCAGCCCCCTTTTATTACATGGATTTTCTGACGTAATAAAAGGAGGTAAGATATGTATCAGAATATCAATAAAATCTATCATGCCGCCATCTATGTCAGATTATCTAAAGAAGATGGCGATATTTCTAGTTCAGCAAAACTGGAAAGTAACAGCATTTCTAACCAGAAAGCTTTGATTCTGGATTTCCTGAAAGACAAAAAAGATATAGAAGTTGTTTCAGTCCGAGTTGATGATGGCTACTCAGGCTCTAATTTTGAGCGCCCTGCATTCCAGGCAATGCTGGAAGATATCCGGCGTGGGATTGTAGACTGCGTAGTGGTAAAAGATTTATCACGATTTGGAAGGGAATATATTGATTCCGGGAAGTATATCGAGAGATTATTCCCGGCTCTTGGTGTGCGTTTTATTGCTATCAATGATAATTATGACAGTCTTAAGGGAAAGAATCAGGCAGACGAAATCATTATCCCATTTAAAAATTTAATCAACGATGCTTATTGTCGTGATATTTCTATTAAGATCAGGAGTAATCTTGAGATTAAGAGGAAAAAAGGTGAGTGCGTGACTCCGTTTGTAGCATTTGGATACAGGAAGACAAAGACAGATAAGCATAAATTAGAGATTGACCCATCTGCAGGCAGTGTAGTACAGGATATTTTTAAGATGAAGCTGCGGGGAATGAGTCAGGATGCGATCGCTAATCGTTTAAATGAACTGGGTATTCTTTCCCCATTTGAATATAAAATCAGCAGCGGCAGTCATTATGAAACTGGCTTCCGGCAGAAAGAACAGGCACTTTGGAGTTCCGTTACAGTCCGTAGGATACTGGAAAACGAGGTTTATATCGGAAATCTTGTGCAGGGAAAAAGGACAACACCGAACCATAAAGTGAAGCAGACTTATGTGAAACCGGAAGATGACTGGATCCGGATTGAGAAAAATCATGAGCCACTGGTGAGTGACCGTGATTTTGAAATTGTGCAGAGGCTTCTGGGCATGGATACACGTACTTCACCTTACCAAAAGCAGGTATATCTGTTGTCCGGAATTGCTGTATGTGCGGATTGTGGTGCACCTATGACAAGAAAGGTTTCTACTGTGGCAGGGAAAAAATATGCTTATTATCTATGTTCCGCAAATAAAGAAACAAAACGCTGTTCTAGTCATAGAATACCGGAAAAGGATCTGGAAGATGCCGTACTGGTGATGCTGAAACAGCATATCCAGAATATCCTGCACCTGAAAAGAGTCCTGGAATTTGTTGGTACTGTGCCATTTCAGGAGATCAATATGAAGAAGCTGCAGGACAGGCTGGAGAAGAAAAAACAGGAGACAGAACGTTGTAAGGAGTTACGGATGATGCTCTATTCGGATATGAAAGAGGGCATTGTATCAAAAGAAGACTATGTAGAGCTTCATGCAGCCTATGGAAAGAGGCTTAGAAATGCGGAAGAGAGTATCCGTGCAATCCAGAAAGAAATGGATAGTGAGCTGGAAAAAGCAGACAATGCCAATACCTGGCTGGATTATTTTGTGAAATATCAGGATATTGAAGAACTGTCCCGCACAGTGGTGGTAGAACTGATCAGGAAAATCAGAGTATATGATAAAAAGAATATAGAGATCACTTTTGATTTTGATGATTGTTATCAGACATTGCTGAATCAATTACCGGCTATGGGAGTTGATACGGTAGTAGATGATGATAATAATCTGCAGGTCAAGGTAAAGGAGGTTGTATAAAATGGCACGAAAGAGTAGGAAAAACATTCCGACGGTAGTCGGCAGTGCAACCGTCCAGACAGAGGTGAGAAGACCATTCCGGGCAGGATTGTATGCCAGAATTTCAATGGAAACAGAAGAAACATTAGAAAGAGGGACGATAGAAACCCAGGTGGAATTGATGAAAAACTTTGTAGCAGATACGGAAGATATTTCGGTTGCGGAAGTTTATAAGGACTCAGACTATTCAGGTACAAATTTTGACCGTCCTGGATTCGTACAGATGATGGAAGATATCAAGCATGGAAAAATCAATTGTGTTATTGTAAAAGATTTGTCCAGACTTGGAAGAAATTATGTCGAAACCAGCAACTATATTGAACGAGTATTTCCGTTTTTTCATGTAAGATTCCTGGCTGTGACAGATGATTTCGATTCCTTCAGAGAGGGTGTGGATCTTACAGTTCCACTGAAGAATATTATCAATGAGTTCTATTCGAAAGACCTTGCCAAAAAGAGCAGCAGCGCAAAAAAAGCTCTTTGGAAAAAAGGAAAATTTACAAGTGCCTGGGAACCGTATGGTTACAGAAAGTCAGAAGAAGACCATCATCAGCTGATCGTTGATGAAGAAGCTGCAGAACATTTGAAAAGTATATTTTCTATGTATATGGATGGCAGGAACTATAGTGATATTGCAAGACAGCTCAATAAAGATGGAGTTTTATCGCCGACTTTACAGAGAAAATTCTATAAAACCGGTGAGAAGCCGCTTCCGGAGTCAAAACCCTGGAACAATTATGAAGTGAAACGAGTTCTTCAGGATGTTCATTGCACAGGTGATTCTGTATTTGGAAAATATCAGCAAAGTGTTTTCCAGGGAAATAAACAGAGAAATCGACCAGAGAGTGAATGGGTGCATGTGGAGAACACGCATGAAGGGATTATAGATAGAGAGTTGTTTCAACAGGTACAATCTAAAATCCAGGAATATACGGAAGCTTATAAGAAGAAACATCAGCAGAACAATGGGGCTATTAGAAACCATAATTTCTATACAGGAAAGATATGGTGCGGAGGCTGTGGCAACCGCATGACGTTGTCCAGAGAAAGAAATGGCACATTCTTTTATATCTGCGGAGCCAATACTAACCATAAATCCGGAGGAAAGCAATGCAAAGGGCACAGAGTCAGAAAAGAATATGTGGATGACGATGTTCTTCGCCTGATCCAAACGCATATGAAAACCGTATTGGATACAGAAAAAATGATTCAGGAAATGAATGCAGCTTCCAAAAATCAGACACAGTACCTGCTTTTGGATAAAGAGGTGGGGAAACTTCGACGGGAACTAAGCCGTATCAGTAAGCGTAAATCGGATTTATATGAAGACTATTCCGAACGTTTGATTACAGAAGAAGAATACATACAGTTTTCTCGGATCTATTCCAATGAAATTGAGAATATCAAGAGCCGTCTGGACACAGTATTGGCGGCACAGGTTCGGTATTCCCAGGATTACCACATTGAAGAAGGCTGGGGAAATGTGATACATACTTATATGTCAAAGCGTAAGCTGACAAAAGAAATGGCAGATGCCTTTGTGGATTCAATTATTATCCATGGTAAGTATGATTATGAGATCAAGCTGGTATATGACGATCAGTTTGCAGATTTACAGAAACTAAAGAAAGAGAAGGAGGCGCAGTCAAGATGACAGATCTTAGAAAAACAGCTGTTTACATCCGTTTGTCTGCAGAAGATGACAATGTAGATGGCAGAGCCAAAAAAGAGAGCGACAGTGTAACTTCTCAGAGAATTCTGTTAAAATCATTTGTAATTGATGAGCTGGGTGTAGTTGAGTCGGATATTCTGGAATATGTGGATGACGGTGTCAGCGGTACTCATTTTAAAAGGCAGGGATTTCAACAGCTGCAGGATGACATGAAAAGCGGAGAAATCGGCTGTGTAGTTGTGAAAGACTTTTCCAGATTTGGAAGAGACTATTTGGAAGTTGGATTTTATATTGAATATATTTTTCCACTTCTACAGATTCGATTTATTTCGATTAATGACAGCTATGACAGTGCAGCAAGTAGCGGAATGACTGGTGGAATGAATGTAGCATTGCAGAATCTGGTATACAATATGTATAGCCTGGATTTGTCCAAGAAAATTTCATCAGCATTGCAGACAAGAACGAGAAATGGTACACGCCTTCCGGTAAATGCCAGATATGGCTATAAAAAAGGAAAAGATGGAAGGCTGGAAGTAGATCCAGAGGCTGCAAAAGTCGTGAAAATGATTTTTCGGATGGCAGCGGAAGGAACAAGTTTTGCGGATATTACAAGGGAATTGAACGGACAGGCGATTGCCACTTGTGATGAGCAGAAATTATCAAGAGGGGATCAGGTGCAGTTCCAGAGGTTTGACACGATCAAAAAGAAACACTGGAGCCCTACGACAGTAGCGGCAATTGTCCGGGATGAGATTTATATTGGAACCAGAATCTGGGGAAAAACACGTTGCAGTATGCATACCGGTCATAAAGCAGTTCTGAATGATGAAACAGAATGGGTTCGCCTGGAAAATCATCATACGGCAATTATAGACAGGGCATTGTTTGAAAAAGCAAATGAAATGCATCCGAAAAAGAAGAGAAGTGTTGCGGAATCACGTACCAATTTTACTCTGGAAAGACGTAAAAAACAGCCGGCATTGTTGCTATGTGCTAACTGCGGGCATTCTCTGCTAAAAGAAACAGAGCATTTGCTGAAATGTTCAGATGCCCGAACCAATGGAGATCCTGTGTGTCGAAGTCTGGTGATCCGGCGGGAACCGTTGGAGGAGAATATCCTTGGGCTTGTTCATCAGTATGCAGCGTCAATATTGGAAAAAGAAAAGAAAGTATCTTCCAACAGGCAATGCGACGACAAAGAGATCAATACCGCAGAATTGCAAAAACAGAGCCGACAGTTGACCTCGGAAAAGATGAAACTCTATGATGATTACAAAGATGGTCGTATAGATCGTGATTCGTATAAGCAGAGAGCAGGAAAGATAAGTGTACAGCTGGAGGAAATAAAACGAAAGATAGAAGATGCGGAGAATAGTAAAAAGCTTCTTGAACAAAATGAACTTTCTGATAAAATAAAACTAAAAGATTTCTTGGGAATTCAGAAGTTCGATACAGAGAAGCTGCGTGAGATTATCAAGGTGATCCGTGTTCATAGTCAGGATGAAATCGAAATCGAATGGAATTTTGACGATATTTTTTCAGAATAGAGGTAACTTGAGCAGGACAAGAATGACTTACCAGAAGATAATAAAGGTGCTGGGACTACCTGATGGAAGCGTCAGATAGTCTTCGGCAGAAAAAAATAAAATTTTTTTTGTCCTATACTTGACACATCCACATGTATGCCGACACACCTATTGTTCGAATATGGCAAAATCGGGAATGAATCCAAAGACATTACAATACCTCATGGGGCATTCGGATATATCGGTCACAATGAATGTGTACACGCATATCGGATTCGATGATGCTGAGGAAGAATTGAAACGGATGGAAGAGTTTAGGAAGGCACAGGCGGAGGTTGAGCAGAAGAAAGAGAAACCGATGTCGCAGAAGATGTTCAAGGTAATTTAATATAGAAGATAGGTAACGCTCTGGCTTAGGCTAGGGCGTTTTTTTTCTGTGGAAAAGAAGTGAAAATGACGATATAATATGTGTATATATTATGCAGAGTTGTCGATACAATAAGTGAAGGGGAAATATGGAAGAAAAGCATTAAATGATTCACAGTTCATTGAATATTTGTATAATCGGGCATATGCATTACTATATTTGTTAAAGCTGAAAGACAATAATAAAGAAAAACAATTAGAAGAGAAAGGTAATTATGATGAATAATAATGTGTTGATTATAGGAAATGGATTCGATTTGTATCATAAACTACCAACAAGATATACAGACTTCCTGTTTTTGGTAAGAAATTGGGAAAAGTTTTACTCTTTGTACACTGAACAACTTATTAAAAGTCATAATATGAGAAGTGAAACAGAGCATGAACAATTTAGTGTATCTGTAAACGAATATGGAAAACTGACAGAGGAAGCGTTAGAGGATTTTGCTAATCATGCAATATGTTTGGATAATGAAAGTATATCAATTTTAGGGGACATTATTTCACGAAATGTATGGATAAAATATTTTATAGAAACTGGATATTCCTCTGAGGGATGGATTGATTTTGAGGCGGAGATAGAAAAATTACTTGTTTTGGTAGAGGAGTTCTGTACATGTGAGATTTATAAGTGTGAAGGAAAAGTAATGTCACAGGTGATTAATCCAACAATGTATAAGGCGATAAAGTGTGTGATGACACATTCAAAGGCGATGCCTTTAAATGTGGGATTATATTCAAAAAGTGATATAGAGAAAATTGTGTATGAAGATGTGAAAATCCAATTACTTGCTGAATTAAAAATTGAGTTGAATGACTTGATAAGAGCATTAACAATTTATATGAGAGAATTTGTTGGTAATATAAAGGTGTCTTGTTTTTCACAACAAATTAAAGAATTGAAAAATATAAATTTGCTTAACTTTAATTACACATATACATATAAAAGTGTTTATGGCAGCGCAAATTCAAATCATCAAGTGCACGGTTCGTTAGCAAACGATGATATTGTATTAGGCGTAAGCGATAATGCATTCAATAATTTAGATTATGTTTATTTTCAGAAGTATTTCCAACGAATCCAAAAGAAAACAGGGGCATATTATAAAACATGGATTCCAAAAGAAGTTACCACTTTGGAAGATACTCCGATTAAAGTATATATTATGGGTCATTCTTTGGGAATGACAGACAAAGAAATATTGAAGGATTTCTTTCTTGAAAAATATGTTTCAGAAATTACTATTTTCTATCATAGCCAGTATGCGTATGAACAGTTGGTTATTTCATTGATAGAAATGTTTGGTAAAGACTTTGTAATTGAACAGACTGGTAGTGAGAGAGTTAAATTCGTAGAACTTAAATCTGCGGAGGCGGAATAAGGAAAAATCCTTAGTAGTAAACCTTTCCCTTTTACTACCAATTTTACTACTAACAGGTATTAATAACTTGCTTAATTCTGCTCTGATTTGCCACAATCTGTAATTTCAGAGCATATCACAATAACCCCGGAACCCCTTGCAAAACGGGGCATTCTATAGTGGTTCAGGGCAAAACAAGGAGAAACAAAACAATGATAAAAGTTCTATTCATCTGCCACGGCACTACCTTAGCAAAATTCTGAAAAACCTTGATTTTACAGTATATTTTTGAACCAGTAGGGATGTTTTACTAAGTTTTTACTAAAGAGAGGAATCCCTAGCACGAATTTAGAAAAGTAACATATAGTATGACCTTATTAATTGGTAGAACAATTGGTAAGGTCCTTTTTTATTTCAAGGAGGTTCAAAATGAAAAGTACAGCGTTAGGAGCAGAAAACATTATTTTTATCAGTGATGCACATGAAAAATTCTACTATGAAAAATTACAAGAAGTACGGTATCAGGATGTGTACCATAAGGCATTGTGTTATTGTCTGGGTATTAATGGAGATACCAGAAAAAATGCTGACAGAATTTATAATTTTAAAACGGGGTCTGTTAAAACGAAATGTTTACATGAAGGATGGCAGACAAGCGGTAGCTTAAAAGTGGTAAGGATGGCATTTAATCTGTACTGTAACAGCACGCCAAGCGTTTGGGATTATGAAGATGCAGAGGAACAGGTAAACGAGTGCAGACAGTATACAGTAGAGGATATCTTCTGCTGTGTATATGCACCATATTTTTGGCAGGCAATACAGATCCGTTATCCGGAATATGTAGTGTACAATCAAAAGTTACATGCCATGCTTGGAGGAATAGATTAATGCTGAAAGTGAGACTGATGGGAACAAAAAATGATATTGCATGGTTTCAGAAAATCCTGCAGCGTCATCCTAAAATTGAAGTTATGGAATTATCGGAACTTTATTCCAATAAAGGGACGAGCAAATATTATAGAGCTTATGCTGAAATTGAAAAAAGTAATGTAAATAAAAAATAGTAGAAAAACAGGAGAATTATATCATGTGCAAAATAATCGCAATCGCAAATCAAAAAGGTGGAGTAGCAAAGACTACAACCACTATTAATCTTGGAGTAGGACTGTCTAAGGTTGGAAAACGTGTAATGCTGATAGATGCTGATCCACAGGGACATTTGACAATGGGACTTGGTTTTCCAAAGAACTTAAGGGTAACATTGAAAACAATGATGGAAAATATCATTATGGGATTAGAATTTGATCCCAGGGAAGCAATTTTACACCATGAGGAAGGAATAGATGTAATTCCATCTAATAAACTTCTTTCGGGAATGGACATGTCATTATTTACGGTAGAGGACAGAGAAAAAGTCTTAAAAGAATATCTGGAACTTTTGGAAAATGATTATGACTATATCCTGATTGATTGTATGCCCTCGTTGGGAATGATGACAATTAATGCGTTAAGTGCAGCTGATAGCGTTTTGATTCCGGTGCAGCCTCAATACTATGCGGCAGATGGCCTCATGGAATTACTGAAAGTTGTGAAAGGCATTCATCAGAGATTTAATCCTGATTTACAGATTGAAGGGATTCTGTTTACAATGGACAGCAGTCATTATAATAATTCAAAGAGAAATAAGCAGGCAGTACGAGATGCTTATGGAGCAGAGATTATAATTTTTGATCAGACAATTCCAAGAACAGAAGCTCTTGCCGAAACTGCATCAGAAGGTGTCAGTATTTTTTCTTACGATGCAAAAGGAAAAGGTGCGTACAGTTATCAAGCACTTGTCCAGGAGGTGCTGAATCATGCGTAAACCTAAGAAAGAAATTCAGCTTACTTCTTATGATGAATTGCTTGGAATCAATGAAGCTGAACAGAATACTCTTAATCAGATTGTTGAAGTGCCATTAAATGAGTTACATCCTTTTAGAAATCATCCATTTCATGTAAATGATGATGAAAAAATGGCTGAAACAGTAGAAAGTATCAAGAATTATGGCATCTTAAATCCTGCATTGGTACGTCCTCGCGCAGAGGGAGGATATGAACTGATTGCTGGTCACAGGAGAAAACGTGGTTGCGAACTGGCTGGAAAAAGTAAAATGCCAGTACTCATACGGAACTATACCGATGATGAAGCCGTAATCGTTATGGTGGATTCTAATATACAGAGAGAAAATTTGCTTCCAAGCGAAAAGGCATATGCTTATAAGATGAAGATGGATGCAGTAAAACATCAGGGCATAAAAGACGAAAACGCAGCTTCTGTTGACAGTGCAGATCTGGTTGGACAGGCTGCCGGTGACAGTGGAAGAACCGTTCAGCGTTACATACGCTTGACCTGTCTTATTCCGGAATTGCTGAAATTGTTGGATGAAGGAAAGATTAATTTTACAGTAGGTGTTTCATTAACCTATTTATCAGAAACGGAGCAGATTTGGGTGAAAGACTGCATAGTGTCTGGAGCAAGCTCTGTTACAGGTTCAATGGCGACAAAACTGAAGCAATACAGCGATGAAGGTAATCTGACAGAATTAGCGGTACAGCTTATTCTGAATGAAAAGAAAACAGAGACAGGAAAAGTTACTTTAACTGAAAAGAAAATACGAAAGTATTTTCCAAAGGAATATAACAGAGAACAGATTGAACAGGTTATCTATGAACTGCTTGATAACTGGAAGAAAAGCCAATAACGAGGGAAGGAGGGAAAGCAAAATGGCAAAATCCGAAAGCACAAAAATAGAGTTTGGTTATTTTCACGATTATGAATCGGAACAGTTTGCTTTTTACCGTATTCCCAAAGTATTATTCACAGATGAATATTTCCGTAATCTGTCCAGCGATGCAAAGGTTCTTTATGGGCTGATGCTGGACAGAATGGCTTTATCTATCAGACATCAGTGGTTTGATGAAGAGGGTAAGGTTTATATTATTTTTACTGTTGAACAGGTTATTCAGTATATGAATTGTGGAAGAGATAAAGCAATGAAAACGCTTGCAGAACTGGATACCAAAAAGGGAATCGGATTAATTGAAAGAGTCAAACAAGGATTTGGTAAACCGGATATTATTTATGTAAAGAACTTTATTTTAAGGACATCAAAAGATGTTAAAAACAATGATGAATCCGAAGAGAGTATTCAACAAAATCGAGAGGTCGAAGAAGTCGACTTATCGGAGTCGGAAAAATCGACTTATCGTGGTCGGAAAAATCGACTTCAAGGGGTCGGAAAAATCGACTTCAAGAGGTCGGAAAATACGACTTATCGTGGTCGAAAAATCAGAACTACAGAGGTCGGAAAAATCGACCCAATTAATACTAAATATAATTATACTGATATTAGTAATACGGACAGGAATAATACTGATCTTATCAATCTTTCAGATTCTTCCGAACAGCAGTCAATGGATTTGATGGAAGAGATGGAGTTATTCCAGATGAATACTGCACTTGTAAAAAGAAATATTGAATATGACTGTCTTGTACAACGATGCAGACTAGGGGAACAGCAACAGTTGGATGAAATTGTGGCACTAATTGTGGAAACAATCAGCATAGAACGGGAGAATATTACGATCAGTGGAGTGAAATACCCATATCAGTTCGTAAAAAGCAGATTATTGTTGCTGGAAGAAAGCCACATAGAGTATGTACTTGATTGTCTGCATGAGAATACCAGGGAAGTAAAGAACATAAAAGCGTACTTGCTTACCTGTCTTATGAATTCAATAACGACAATAGGCAATTATTACCAGGCAAAAGTAAATCATGATATGTACGGAGGTGGCATATGAGAGGAAAAGAAATTATAACAAAATTGATAATTCCTGGTGCAATAGCTATGATTATCTGCTTAATTGTTCACCCTATGTGCATGAATGGTGAAATATTAGACTGGAGAAAATTATTGCTTTTTGTGGGAATACCTTTCGGAATCCAGAAAATGTTTTTGTTGGTCGTTCCAAGAAATGTGGGGACAGGGGAAATGCTTGGTTTGGTGGTACTTAAACTGATGGTAGGAAGTTTGATTGGAATAGGGGTTCTTGCCTGGAGATTATTAGCTGTAGCAGGCATTTTGCTAAAAAACGGCATTTCTGGAATTATATGGATCATAAAAAGACTGAAAGAAATGGTGATCAAAAATGAGCGAAAAGCAACTGGAAAAATTGTATTATAGCATTTATCCAATGAATCAATGTGAGACACAAAGTAAAAGTTATGAAGAGACAAAGGAACTGTGTGAAACATTAGAAAAGGAAATGATAAGTCTAATGAGTCCGGATCTGCAGGCAATGTTTGAGGATTACAAGGAATATACTTTAAATCTTAAACAAACAGAACAGAGAGACGCTTACATAGATGGATTAGCGTTTGGGATTCGCACAATTTCGGAAGCCTTTTTACATGAGAACAAAAATAGAATATGGTGATTGAAAAAGCAGTCTGTCAAGGCTGCTTTTTCTGTACCGCTTACATAGGAGGATGAGATGTGATTGATTTGATAATTATTATTATGGCAGGAATAGTGCTTTTGTTTTTGCTGTCTTGTTGCTTTATGGTTGCAAGGCTATTGGATGAGGAAATATCTATGTATGGATATGAAGGAAAAGAAAACTGGGAAAGGGAACAACTTCCCGACAAATTGTCGAGAAGTTCAACAGATGAAAGACATGGAGATAAATGAAAAGATTCGTTATTTTCGGAAACAGAGAGGGCTATCGCAGGAGCTGCTTGCAGAACGAACAGGAATTAATGTGAATACAATTCGGAAGTATGAAATAGGCATACGAAAGCCGAAAGTAGAACAATTAAAGAAAATTGCGGATGGACTTGAAATTAGTGTAATAGAATTTTTGGATATTGAAATAGAAAATGAAGCGGACTTGATTGCTATGCTGAAAAAAATCAGTCCGTTTTTTAAATGGGACGGATTGCTTCATGTATTGGTGGGGGAAAAGTTTTTATGATTGGTGTTGGAAGTGCATTGGTATCACTGTTGCTGATCTTTGTTTGTTATTCACTGACACTGACAGCGAAAAGAGCAGATGAAAATTTATTGATGATTTGTGAAAAGAATCAGAAAAATGAAGAAGAGAGAGGAAACCGAGAAATGGAATCACAGAGAGACATTTTAAGAGTAATTGAAAAAGAAATCAAAAAAGGAAGTGCGCCAGTTGCATTTGCAGGTTTGGGGTTTTCCGAGGAATGTTATCATTTGGTAGATAGTCAGGCTAAGATGAACCAACTTTTAGATTATTTTTTTCGCAATGAAGAATACGCAGCTTTGGCAGAGCGGCAGGTGAAAAGTAATATCTATGCAGAAATGGGCAAAAGGCTGAATTTCCGTAGTGCCAGATCTGATCGAGACAGAAAGAATATGGAGGTAGCGGCAAAACGATGGATTAAGAAAAAGCATCCAACATTTGATGGTGATGTATATGTCGAAAATATCCGGTGTTTTCTGGACATTTCCCAAGAAGAGTTAGAAAAACGTAAATGTACAGTCAATGAACAGGATACGACAGCACTTATTTTCAGCCAGAAACATCTTGAAGCATTATACTTGCAATGTCTTATGCACAGACGAAATGCGATGCAAGAGATTCCGGAATTAAAAGGTTTGTCAGAAACGTGCAACAGGATTTATAAATTGCAGGATGTAGATGTATTATTCCAATGCCTGCTGATGGATCAGATGGATTGGGAAGAAGAAAAGTTATATGTGCAGTTCAGCACAATTTATTTATTGAAGCAGACAGTGAAAAATTAAAACCCATGACTTCTCGACAATTTGTCGGGAAGTGGAAAGGAGTCAAATTCCAATGAAAATATATCTCCCCCATCTGTTAGTACCACCGTAATTTGCTGATCAGAGTCGAAAGGAGGCGTGCAAATTGCAGGAAGAAGTTACTCAGAAAACAATCGCATTGTCGGTTAAAACTGCAAGAGTGACTGCCGACGTGTTAAAAAATATGCTGCGGAAGTATCTGTCAGGACAGAAGCAAAAGGGAAAGAATTCTTATAAGGTTGGAAAACAGTCATACAAAGAATTGAAAAGCCAGGGTTCTGGTTTATCTAATATTGAGATCACAGATGGAAATATCAAGTCTTTTGAACGTGTGGCGAAAAAATACCGTTTAGATTTTGCCTTGAAAAAAGACAGTTCGACCAAGCCACCGACCTACTATGTGTTCTTTAAAGGACAGGATACAGAAATGATGAATCTGGCATTTAAGAAATATTTGGGTGTACAGATGAACAAAAAGGATAAACCATCTATTATGAAAAAACTTATGCACTTTAAGGATGCTGTGTCTAAAGGAAAGAACAGAGAACGAGCAAGAGAACAGCAGAAAGACAGAGGGCAGAGTTTATGACGGAGAAAAAACAGCAGCATAAGAAGAAAAGAGGAAAAGTTCAGCATATCAGAGGTTCTCCGAAAAAGAGAAAAATATTTGGAAAAGCTGTTTTTTCTTCAGAGAGTATCCCAGGAAAAATGCTTGCGGATGTGAAAAATCTGATTACGGACAAGGCAAGTGAATTGAAGAGGGCAGATCAGAAAAAGCTGTTTTTAGCTAATTTCCCCTATCTGATGTTTGCTTATTTTTTCAATAAGATTGCCTGGCTGTATAGGGTAAACACCGGAGCAACTTCTTGGGATAAATTGATGAATACCATTACTTATTTTGAACTGGCGTTTCAGAATCTCTGGCCAAGTTTGAATCATATAGATTTGTTGTGTGGAATCGCAGGAGGCGTGGCTGTAAAGTTTATTATTATTTACCGCACGAAAAATGCCAGGAAATATCGGCTGGGTGTGGAGTATGGTTCTGCCAGATGGGGAACAGAAAAAGATATACGACCATATGCTGATCCTGAATTTGAAAATAATATTATTCTCACAGAAACAGAGAGTCTTACTATGTCAAGCAGACCAAAGAATCCGAAATACGCCAGGAATAAAAACATTCTGGTAATTGGCGGTTCCGGTTCTGGAAAAACCAGATTTTTTGTAAAGCCTAACATTATGCAGATGCACAGCTCTTATGTGATTACTGATCCGAAGGGAACTGTGCTTCTGGAAGTTGGCAGTATGCTGGCAAAAGGCAGTCCGATGACGGATGAGAATGGAAAAATCGTGCGGGACAAAGAGGGAAAAGTTATATATGAACCGTATAAAATCAAAGTTTTGAATACAATTAACTTCAAAAAATCCATGCACTATAATCCATTTGTATATATCCGCAGTGAAAAAGATATTCTAAAACTGGTAACAACCATTATTGCTAATACCAAAGGTGAAGGGCAGCAATCAGGTGAGGATTTTTGGGTAAGTGCGACACGTTCGCAGGCGGTAAAAAGTCTGCGCACAGTGTTGGTTTATTAAATAATAACCAGTCTGTGAACTGG
>NZ_JBCOMI010000026.1:0-60789 GCF_040924245.1 Ruminococcus sp. J1101004sp1_RTP21198st1_B9_RTP21198_201120
ATGATAGGACTGTAAGATACTATCCTAATACCTTGCCAAAGGTATATTTATTATGATGCCTTTACGGGCGCACGTTCAATATCAGAGGGTTTCCAGGGGCAGTCGATATGATGTGCCGCCACCATTCTGGTCTGGATATTGGTTCCTACTCCCAGTTTTTCGGTACTTCCTATAATAATCCGTTTCCTTCCGGCTCTGACATCGGAAAACATACGGTCCCTCTGTTCATCTGTTTTTGCATCATGGATAAAACAGATTTCTTCCTCTGGAACACCTCTGGTAATCAGTTCCTGTTTTAAATAATCATAGACGGTAAACGCTTTCCCAGGTCCGGGTGTCCCAATATCCGAAAAAACAATCTGGGTTCCTTTCTGTTCCTGGGACTGTACATATTCCTGGTAAATGTTTTCTACTGCTTTATTCAGTTTGGAATCCGAATCTACCGGAGCATAACTGTCCAAAAGCCGGGGATCTGTACCCAAAAGCCTTGCTTCCCCGGTAATCCGGAGCATATTGTCGTCCTTTGGATCTACCACACCTCTATGGATTGCTTCTGCCCTTTCCACCATTTCCTGCATACGTTCTTTGACATAATCAGAGGCTTCCGATACTACAACCTTATATTTTCCGTCCTTTAATTCTGGCCGCTTAATATCTAGCATATCAGGCAGAATAATGTCTGCTATTTCTTTAAACAGGTGTATCAGTTCCGGCAGATTGATAAACTTATTAAACCTGGTCCGCATCCGGTAACCAGTACCTTCCGGTGCCAGTTCCAAAGAGCTGGTAACTTCCCCAAACACAGAAGCCCATGCATCAAAATGGTAAATCCCCTTTTCGTGAAGCCGCCTTTCCTGCAGATATAACTGCATCACATAAAGTTCCACCATTGAGTTTGACAGAGGGGTTCCCGTTGCCATAATGACGCCCCTTCCCTGATTTTTTTCGTTGATATACTGGATTTTCATACGCATATCCATAGCCCTCTGGGAACCGCTGGAACCCAGACCCGCAACATTGTTCATTTTCGTAAAAATTTCCAAGTTCTTGAACAGGTGCGCTTCGTCTACAAATAAGGCATCTACGCCTGTTTCTTCAAAGTACATCACATCATCTTTGATTTCTTCATTGTTCAGTTCTTCGATTTTCTGCAACAGTTTTTTCTTTCTGCTTTCCATCTGCTTTATGGACCAGTTCTTTCCTGCTTCTTCCCTTGCCTGGTTAATGGCTTCTACCAGTTGCTCTGCCTGTTCTTCTATCATGGCTCTTTGCCGGTCAGGGGAAATGGCAATTCTCTGGAACTGCGTATGTCCGATAATAATACAGTCATAATCCCCTGTTGCCATTCTGGCAATCATGCGCCTGCGGTTTTCCTTCTGAAAATCTTCTTTTCTGGTAATCAGGATCTTCGCATCTGGGTAGGCCCGCAAAAATTCTGCCCCCATCTGGAAGGTCAGGTGGTTGGGAACCGTAAGAAGGGGTTTCGTTGCCAGCCCCAGCCTCCTCATCTCCATACAGATACAGATCATTTCCAGAGATTTACCAGTGCCTACCGTATGGGCAAGCAAGGTGTTCCCTCCACACAGCAATGCCCTTGCTACAGCATTTTTCTGATAAGGACGCAGTTTTAACAAAGGGTTCAGTCCCGGCAGTTTTAAATAAGAGCCATCATAGCTTCGTTGTCTGTCGCAGTTAAAGGTTTCATTGTAAAAATCCACATATTTTTTTCTGCGCTCTGGTTCCTTAAAAATCCAGTCCCGGAAGGCTTCTTTTATCTGCTCCGCCTTATCCCTGGCAAGCATGGTTTCCTTCCGATTAATCACATAACGCACCTTTTCCCCTTCCTGCACCCGGTCCCGTATGGTCACAATCCGGCTGTTTAACAGTTCCTCTATAATGCTGATCGCATCCATAAATCTTGTGCCATAGGTTTCCCTGGTACGAATGGTTCCTCCAAAAAAATTTCCCCTGTCAATATGGTAAGACATATCTGCATCTAAGCGCTCAATCTTGAGGGCATGGCCACTATGAGCGCAATAGTTTCTCTGGTTGCTCTCCGGGATTTCCAAAAGCTCATATATAAACTGTTCGTAATCCTCATTTTCAATCCAGGTTGTTCCCAGTTTTACACTGATCTCAGGCGCTGTCAGTTCTTTTGGCTGTACCTTTTCCAGTGCTTCCACGTTGTCTACAAACAAGGGATTGTTCTGCGCATAAATCCTAGCAGTACGGAGCTTCTGCCGCACATTTCCGCTTAAATACTCATCTGCGGTTTCCCACCCTGCATTGGGATCTTCTTCTTTTGCCAGTACCGGGTTCTGGTAGATTAACCCTTTTAATTCCTGGAGCATTTCTTTCCTGTTTCCCAGATAAAGAGAGAGCATATAGGGAATATCCACCCGGTTATATTCTGACAGACTGATATGCAATGCTTCCTGGGCATTTTCCACTTTGTCTATCACATCTCTGGGGCGTATGGTCCTTTTGTAAAAAATATCGGCTTTGGTTACGTTTTTGTCCTCATCAACCACTTCCAGGGAAGATAGCAGGGGGTAATCATTGTCCTGCCGGAACGCCATTTTATTTGTCCGGTCACAGAAATATCCATGCGTTTTCACAAAGGCATCATACAAACGGTTTAACTGTTCCTGTGCCTTTTTCAGTTCCTGGTCAGAACAATTTTCCTGCTGTATCTGTAAAATTTCACGCACCAGAAGGCGGATTTTATGCATGGCACGTATCCGGCGCTTCACACTTTCCTTTGCCTGACTCCGGTATAAAGACTCCCCTTCCCGGTAATATACTTCGTCCTGTATCACCGTAAACGTATAATTAGGTATCTTTGGGGAAGCAGCTAAGACGTCCTGCTCTTCCTTCTTTTTTTCTGCTATGCTTTCTTCATAACAGTTTTTAGGAAGCTCTCCAACTGCGTCCAAAATTCTTTTTTCCAGGTCAAAGTCTTCCGCTTCATTGACCAGGGCTGTATATTTGGAATCTTTCCCGAAAAACTGTTCAAACCAGACCATTTTCCCAAGCATCATTTCCGGGTGTTCCAGATAATACTCATTTACCGGTACCATGTCTTCCGTAAGCCCTGTATAAGTCCAGATTGGCTCCCCAATCGAAGGCTCTGCTTTTTTCTGAAAAAACAAAAGGTCACTGGTAACTGCGGTATTGGCGCTCTTTCCAAAAGAATCTGCCGGAAGCCGGACTGCCCCTAAAAGGTCTGCCTGTTCTGCCAAATTTTTTCTCACAGCGCTGTCATTTTTATCCAACGTCCCTTTTGAAGTTACCACTGCCAAAATGCCTCCTGGCCGAAGGAGGTCCATGCTTTTCCGGATAAAATAATCATGGACTTTCAACTTCATCTTTTTATATCGGGGATCATACAAACGGAAATCCCCAAAAGGCACGTTTCCTACAATTACATCAAAGCTGTTATCCTCAAATTCCGTTTTTTCAAATCCTTTAATCTGGATACTGGCTGAAGGGTGGAGCTTTTGTGCAATCCTTCCGCTTATGGCATCAATCTCCACGCCATAAAGCTGGGATTTTTGCATACTTTCCGGAAGACCATGAAAAAAGTTTCCAATCCCCATAGCCGGTTCCAGAATTTTTCCCTTCTGGAATCCAAACTGCTCCAGGGCTTTATAAACACCCCGCACGACTTCCGGCGGCGTATAAAAAGAACTGTTGACACTGGCCCTTGCCTGGGCGTATTCTTCTGCGGTCAACAGTTCCTTCAATTCCTGATATTCTTTTTTCCACTCCGGGCGTTTACTGTTAAAAGCATTTGGCAGCCCGCCCCACCCTACATACCCCGCAAGAATTTCCTGTTCTTCTTTTGTGGCATTTCTCTCTTCCTGCTCCAGTGTTTTTAAGATACGGATTGCCCGGATATTTTTCTGATACCGGCTTTTATCCCCACCGGTAAACTGCAACCACCCTTCTGGGTAATAATAATCTCCGGCTTCTTCCTTGCCTTCTGTCTGGACAGAGGTTCTTCCTTCCTGCCAAAGCTCTTCCTTTTTAAGAATTTCGCTATATTCTTCCCATAATGCCGGAAACCAGGGAAGCAGACGGTACATATTCTCCTGCTGCTCTAAGGTTTCTGAATCTTCGGTATAGGCAATCTGGTCCTCCTCTGCCAGATATGCAGTAAGCCCGCCAAACTGATCCCAGGAAAGTTCCTGCAGAAAATCTTGGCTTTCCGGCAGGGTGATCTTAATCCCATTTTCCTGAATACAAAGCTCATAGCTTCCATGTTCTGTCCGCACCAGATAATAAGGCTGGCCTTCCGGTACTTCCCGAAGCAAAAGCATCTTCAAAAAATGGTCTTTTTCTTCCGGTAGCTGATTGGTCGTATAGACCAGACAGAGCATTTTCTTTAAAATATCCGCCTGGATATTCTGTTTATAAAAGGCTATGCCAATCTCTTCTAATGGGATTGGTTCCTTTTCCTCAATCACTTCCTGCACTTTCTCTGGCTGTAAGGTTTCTTCCTCTGTTTCTTCCCCATTTTCTAAGGCTTCCTCCGATACAGATAACAAAGGAAGATAGGTCCCTTTTTCAATCCGTTTCCCAATTTCCAAAGAAACTTCGTCCCAGTACCAGAACGCCTCCTTCATGGAAGTTCCCTCACTCCAAAGGATATAAAAACCACTGGAACCGCTTTCTGCGGTCAGGATACCGTCTTTTGTATGGGCTTCTCTTTTTACATCTCCATACAATTCATAAAGATAAGCTTCCCGGTCTGTTTCCTCTGGATTGTTCCGGTAAAACTCATAAATTTTATATGGTATCTCCTGCTCCGTCATTTCCAGAAGAATTTTCTCTTTCTGCCAGTTTTCCGGCTGTGCAGGTTCTATCTCCCCAGACAGAAAAGGAACCGCCGAAGCAGTTCCTTTCTCTGTATCCTCTTCTGTTTTTTCCTGTTTTATCCGATCCTGAGCTGAATGATCTCCTCCATAACCTGTTTCTGTGCTTCCATATCCGCCTGTATCCGAAGGTTGGTCATTTCCAACGTGTTGTAAGGGTCTATCCTGTCCTCCCTGGTCCAGGTCTTCAGAAAACTTTCTGCCAGTTTCTCGTGGTATTCCTCCGCTTCTGTCTGGATTTTCATAAGCCGCTCCATCAGTTTCCCGGACAGGAGCATCATTTCGTATTGTGCCTGGTCCGTTCTCTTCATTTCCTGTGCTGCGATCCTGCCGTAACGGTTCAGGGACGCCAGCATCTTCTCCTCGCTCATCACGCCCTCTAAGACTGGTATCTGTACGCCATTCATTTCCCTGTACTGGATTCCTGCGATTCCTTCCATAATACTGCCTCCTTTCAAGGTCTATGTTCTTCATGGTCCTTGCAATCTGTAACACAATCCGCCCAGATAAATGGGATACTAACCGTCCTGTCCGGTACAGAACCTCCTCATTCTCTGAAAAACCGCAGATAAAAGAAAAATCCAGGGTGTCATCTCGGATACCGCAGCGGCTTTTCACCGCATAACAGACACTGTTTACAAGAAACTCTGTAATCTGGTTTTCTTTTACCTCCTGTCCCTCTCCGATAAGGACAGCCAGCTTCTGCAAGGATTTTAAAATTTCATCTTCCTCTTCTATCATAAACCAAACATTTGTTCTTGTAAAGGCGTCTAAAGAATTTTTAAACTTTTTTTCCTGTTCGTAGATTTCCGGGAACAGCTCCCTTGCCAGCAGTCTGCGGTTTGTCCCATTCACCTGCCAGTTCCAGGGCCGGATTCCCTGTCCCTTTACATCTTGAATATCATAAACATGGGTAACTCCTTCCCCGAAAATTTTGGAAGGAAATACTGCAATTCCTTTACTTCCTCTGGCAACCGGCAAATCCATTTCCAGCCAGGCATCATATCCTGCAAGAACGGACGCATCTGGGCGCTGGGCATATACCATACAGGTATTTAAGAAGTCCAACTGATACAAACGCCCCATGCAGGAAAGGAAATTTTTCCAGGAATCCTCCGACTCTGAAATCCAGTGTATGGTTTCCTCATACAGTTCCCGTACTTTTGTGATATGCTTCATCTGCTGTTCCTTCTTTCTTTTACAGGTACCAGTTCTTTTGCAGAAATATCACGATAGGAAAAATCATCTGCCCCCAGCACGATTTTTTCTGCATAATAATCTGCTTCTGCTTTTGCAGTTGCCTCCAGTTCATTCCTGCCCCGGTATCTTACTTTTTTCTCCAGGACTTCTGTTATGGTCACTTCATATTCTTTTTCGTCCATGCTTCTCCTTTCTTACTGCAAGCGGCTGGGTCTTCCATACAGCCCAATGTTCGACGGATTGAACGGGTCATTCACTACTCCACGTCTGCTGTTGGCTGCATGTACCATTCTGCCATTACCAACATAAATTGCCACATGGGAAATATTGCGGAACTGCCCATTCTGCTCATAAGAGTAAAAAATCAGATCTCCCGGCTCCAGTTCGCCTTCTGTAACTTCCAACCCATGTGTTACCATAAATTCTCCCTGAGTAGAGGCAATCGCCGGAAGGGAAATGCCTACCTCCTGATACAACCGCTGTACCAGGGAACTGCAATCATAATATCCTTCCTCATACCGGTGTTCCTGACTGTATTTGCAGCCTACCTTCGTCAGTGCCAGATTTGCAACGTCACTTCCTACGCCAAAGGAAGGGATCTCATTTCTAAATTCCTCACTCATGACTTCCCTTAACAGTTCTTCTTCTTTTTCTGTCAGCTTTCCAAGTGCAATATAGTCCTCATAATTCAGGTTCTTGACGTAGCAGCCCTTCTTTGTTACCGTAATCTCATTTTCGTCCCCATCTGCCAGAAACGCTTCAAAAGTCTGATGTCCCCAAGCAGACGCAGTTGCATGATCTGCACAGAAAACATCAAATTGTACTCCATACCGGTCAAATGCCCCGGTATCTTCTACGGTATATTCAATCCCGTTCATAATGATCCTGGTTCCCATAGGGACAAAGGGATTTTGTGCATCTACTGCAAGGGTATGGTCCGGTTTTGGCATGACACCGGAGGCTGTCGGTCCTCCTGCCCACTGCCCACAACAGATACTGCACTGGCAATAGCCGCTGGTTACAACATTTCCCAGACTTTCCCCTGCCTTTATGGTGGTGGTTATGGTCGTGTTTTCAAAACTGTTCATTTCATCAAAGATTTCCTTCAGCTTGTCCTTATGCCGCTGATCCATATCCACACCTATATCCCCGGTTCCATACTTCACCATATAAACCATTAAAGTATCATAATAATTACTCACATAATTTCCGTTTTTCTCATGGA
Organism: Ruminococcus sp. J1101004sp1_RTP21198st1_B9_RTP21198_201120; assembly: GCF_040924245.1. Taxonomy (NCBI): domain Bacteria; kingdom Bacillati; phylum Bacillota; class Clostridia; order Eubacteriales; family Oscillospiraceae; genus Ruminococcus; species Ruminococcus sp. J1101004sp1_RTP21198st1_B9_RTP21198_201120. Next base: position 7,303 of record NZ_JBCOMI010000026.1, read on the forward strand.
GATAGGTAACTGCCCCATCTTCCCCATTTTGTCCAAGTTTTGTATTAAAGTCCATGTAGTAACCGCTTAAAACTTCCCGGACGGTAGGGTTCTCCTCAGACGGATTGGGCATGAACGCACCAAGTGGCGAACAGTATAAAAGGAAAAAGATAATCACCACAGGGATTGCCACCACAAGCAGAATACTGAACAGCGGAGCTAAAAGCGCCCCGGCAAACTGGACCACCTTCAGCATAAATACAGAGGCTTTCATCTTTACAATATCTTTTGCCACCTGTGCCAAACTGTCCTGCTGTCCATTTCCGGTGAGCTTATTGATCATATACTGGATTTTCCTCTGCCGGACTGCCTGCTTTTTCTGTTTCTCCATCTGTTTCTTTTTCACTGCTTTTGTTTCTTTGTAAAACTGCTTATTGGTAATCTTCCCATCAGCCTGTTTTACCTTTAATTCCTGCTCTGCCTTTCTATAGTTCCGGTCCTTCCACAGCTTTTCTGCCGGTTTTGCTGCTGTCCCCATGACATAAAGGGAATCATTAACTTCTTCCCCACCCTCTAACTGGGTCAGTATAGCAGCCTCTCCCCGGCGTACCCCCTTTATGGCAGTCTGCTTCGCCAGGGAAGAGTTTTTTGTCTCTGCCAGCTTTGCAGACTGTTCCCTCCGGTACTGTTCCTTTGCCCGGAAACCAGCAGAGGGCTGGCTGTTTGGTGCTGCCCCCTGTTTCATCTGATCCGTCTGTAAGGTTCCCGGTACAGATACGGTACTTTTGGTCTTTCCATTTTGTTTTCTATCTTCTGCTGCTCCCCGGATTGCTGCCTCTTTCCCGACCTGCTTTTTCTTTTCCTTTTGTTTTTCAAACAGCGCTTCTCTGCCCTGCTCCGGCTGTTTCCCTTTTTCTGCCCTTTCTTTTTTCTTTCTCTGCCCTAAAAGATCGGCCACCGGCTTAGAAGTAAAAGCAGCTTTCTTTTCCTTTGCAGATAAAATAGGATTTTTCTTATGCACCGTCACCTGGGCTTCTTTTTTTAATTTCAGCTCCGGCTCTTTTTCTTTTTTTACCTTAATCTCCAAAGCAGTCCCCCTCTCCGGGGTTTAATTCTTCTGCCTGATACCAGAGTGCCTGAAACAGATACCCCTGTTCCTTTTCTCTGGGTGGTGGTCCGTACTCCTTTTCCAATTCCTGAAAGGCTTCCATAAGGTTTCCGGAAAATTCCTGGTAATCATCTTCCGTCAGGATATACTTTTCGCTGAACAGTACCTGCTCCAATTCCCCCGCCTCTACTAAATGGTCAATGTCCTCCGGGGAAAGTGGCGGTCCCAGTCTGTCATAAGTCTTTTCTTTCAGGTAGGAAAACTGGTAAAGTTCCGTCTGCTGCGGTAAAATCTTCTCTTTACTGCCATCAAAGAGCAAAAAAATAGCTTCCGCTTTTAAGAAAACGGAAACCTCAGCCTGCTCACCATATTTTAGTGCCTGCCCCTTAGAAGAAAACTCCAGCCAATCCGGAATACGGATTTCCAGCATCCAGGCTTCATACTGCAGCCCAAAAGATAATTGATATTTTGCGATAATTCCTCCTCCCTTCCACTACAAATAATCATAATAAATCTCATTGGTATCTTCATGAAAGGACAATTCATACTGTCCGGGGATACCAGGGTCTTACATCCACCAACGGAAAAAAGCATCTACATTTCCCCAAATCCTGGAATCACACTGCCTCCCTGCCTTTTTTCTAAGGTCCAGCATTTTTGCAAAAGCGTGCCGGTATGCCCGTTCATAAGTGGGAAATATCTGAAACTCCCGATACCGCTGTTTTCCCGCCATAGGGCAGCCAATACAGCCCACCCGGTAAAATCCCATTTCATAAAGCGGGTTCATGGGGATTTTTTCAGACCGGATATATTCCCAGACGTCCTGATCACTCCAGTCAATAACAGGATTGCATACATGCTTGCTCCTTGAAAAGCAGGCTTCAAAGAGCCGCCTGGTATCGTCATTGTCATTATTCAAAATGACTGCTCTTGCTTTTCCGTTTGGGACAAAGTTTTCATAAATCCCCCTGCTGTTTCTCCGCTTCCGGCTTTCTGCCCACCGGACACCTGTAAGAATAAAGCGCCCCGTTCCCCCACTCTCTTTTAAAATCTCACAACAATAACGTACCGTCCTGGTTGGCGGTATCATTTTCATGGGAATCAGGCTCCACATGCTTATCCGCTGCCCCTTATAATAAGGTTTGTTGATACTACAAGGAATCCCCGCCTGTTCTGCTTTCTGGAACTGCTCCCTTACATAATAAACCGTTTGTGGGGCATCTGCGGTAGTCAGGTTGTGCATCGGTTCAAATGGCACACCGGACCGCCGCACCAGTTCCCTGCATACTGCACTGTCTTTTCCTCCACTATCCGTCACGACCAAAGGAAGCCCATAGTGCTGCAAGGACATCTGGCTGGCAGTGCGGATACGTTCTATCGCTGTTTTTTCTAAATCCAATTCTGTTTCAGGAGGGAAGATATCTTTTACATGGCCAAAACTCCGCCTCCTTTCCTAATGTTATCTGCCGCCTCTTTTTGGCGGCTCATATCCATTTGCGACATACGCTTCTACGGTCATACCGTATGACTCTGCTTCCTGTCGTATTTCCTCCATAACCTGTTCCCTGTATGATTTGTCCGGACAGGCAGTTGCAAAATCCCGGATATCCGGCATACAAGGCAGCTCCTTCCCTGTATTTAGTGCAATCCTGCTTTCCCGGACATAAGCAAGTATGGCTTCCTGATATGCCTTTCGTGATGCGTCCCCCTGCGTCAGCAAAGGGACTTTCTTTTCTATTTCCTGTTCTTCCAGAACCGCTGTTTCCAGTTTTTCCAGGTTGCAGAAATACTGAAGGGAAGGAAGCATCTCCTCCAGTACCCATTTCATTTGCTGTTGTTCATGTTCCCATTCTTCTGTTGTCCTGGCGGTCTGTTTCATAAGCTGCTGCCCTTCTTCTGTATGGAGATAATAATCTGCAAATGCTTTTACATGATCCAGCAAATTTCCTTCCCCGTCACCAAAATCCTGGCGCCCGGTATAAGACATGACTTCCCCCTCTGAGAGAAAACAGATTTCAAAATGTGTTTTGTAATAACCTGCCATGTCTTTCTCTTCCACTGACTGCCGATCCAGCTTTCCGAACAATTCTACCGCTTGATTTAATGGCATGGCTTCTTCCAATGGAATGTCCGGGTGTTCACTGATCCGCACATACACAAAGGGTTTCAAATCCACAGGCGGAATAAGTTTTACCTGCTCCAGTGTTGTCTTTAGCTTGTCTGCCTGTTCTTTCAGCTCTGGTTTTTGCTCAAATATCTTGCTTCCCAGCCACCTGATGTATTCCTCTTTTCCGTCTTGACATAAGGCTTTCCATATAATAGCTTCCTTATGTTCTGCTTCTTTCGGATAAAAGGTATGGTAAAAATCAGGATCAAGATTTTTTTCCAGTTTTATCATTTCATCTGCAAAATCAGCAGCGTCCATGCTCTTTTTTGTTAAAATCCCTTTGGTATCCACGACTTTTGTTTCTGGAAGATAAGCACTCAGTTCCCTGGCAGCCCTTAAAAGCTCAGGGTATTCCTTGAAACCATAGACTTCCCCTAAAAAATCCACATCTAACTTGCCGCCGGAAACCAGTGGAAAGTCCAATGGAATACCATCTTCCTCCTCCACATGAAGCCCAATCCCTTTTCCTGCATTCAGCCTTTCAGAAGGAATACTCTGATAATACTTTACTGCTTCTTCTGCACTTTGAATATCCTCCCTGTATTCTCCATAACGGTTAAATTCCATACATTCTGCCACATAATACGTTGCCAAACGTCCGGTGGCATTCTCGCCCATCTCACCTTTTTCCACGTAGCAATACCTCCTTTTCACGCACAAAAAAAGCACTACCGTTTTTAGCGATAATGCTCTTTGTGTTACTTCTTATTTTCTTTTCTACTGTTCTTTATCTGTAAGAAAGATACTCTGAAATGCAATAGCTTCCTGTAATATCCCGTTCTATCACACCGGTCTGCTCTAAGCATTCCATATATTTCTTTATTTCATCTTCTGAAAAGCGGGCTGCCTTATCCTCTGACCACTGTTTAAATTCAGATACAATCTGGCTGGCATCAATCCTTGAAAAAGTCTGGACTAAATAAGTTACCGTTGCAAGTCCTTCCAATTCATGATCACTTTCTATCTCATTCACATAAGCAACCGCTTTTTCGATTGCAGGCATAAGACGGTTTAATAACTTTGTTGTTTTTTCACTACAGATTACCTGGTAAGCTAACTGATACGTTGATTCAGTATCTTTTAAGCCATAAAAACTCTGATACTCTCCGATATTTCTACTAACTATATCAATGGAGTGAGCATAGGGACCATATTTATACTTCTGAAACGAAAAATATGGTTCTTCCAGATACAAATTCATAAAATATGCGGCTTTTTGCAGACGAAGTTTTGTACAACGGTTCAGCCCCATTTTTATTTTCATCAGAACTAAACTGGCTGCTGTAAGTTTAGGCGCAACCGCTGCCTTCTGTACATAATTTCTCTGTGGCTCATAAATCAAAAATGTAAAATTATCAGCGATTGGTTCTAATTTCTTTTGTATCAGTTCTTTTACTGTCTGCCAATCCAAACCACCATTTCCACACCCCAGTGGTGGAATGGCTACTGATTTCACATGCAATCCCGGAAGTCGTTCTACCAAAACGTCTAACGCTGTTTCTATATAACTTATTTTAGAATTTTCACGCCATTTATCTTTCGTTGGAAAGTTTACAATCGTAATACCATTCTCTACAAATGTATGGATTGTTCCAACATGCAGTGTTTTATCTTTGCAGGCTTTTATATAGGATTTATTATTTTCTGGAAATTTCAGCTTGAACTGATACGCAACTCCCTTTCCCATGTAGCCCTCACAGTTGACTGTATTAACTAAACACTCTGCACCAGACTGAAACATATCTCCAGTTGTGTATTTAATCAACACAACCACCTCCTCTCGTTACTCAAACCATTGGGGCATCACCGTAATAAATGGCGGTGGAAAGATAACACCTTTCTGTTTGAGCATATCTGCTACTTTGTTTTCAGTTTCTTTCGATGAAACATAGATACACTGGAAAGCATCAACTGGAATGACCAATGGACTCAGGCATTCCGCCATCTTTATCTGTCTGGCGTCCTCGTCATTCTGCCCTACTCTGGTAAGGATATCCCAGTCAATCATTTCAAAGCCTTCGTCATAATTGTATAGCTGACACTCTTCCAATGCCAATGGGTGCTTAGGTAAAATGCGGAAATTATTGCGTCTTGCCAAAATTCTGGTAATACAAATATAAATCATTTCTTCGCCCACATGCGTTTTTTTCACAGCCACATCAAAAGCTGAATATGGGTGAAAATGAAATGGAATATATCCGTCCAGTCCTAAAACTTCTCTCTTACGTATAATTTCCGGATCTGCAACATCTCCAAACGTTACTGTATTCTCCCTTAAAATCTTTCTTGGCACAAGTCCAAAGTCAATGATCGATTCCAGGTTTTTTAACTCTGTTAAATGATATAGAAGTTTCCCTTCTTTCGCATCTTTTAATCCCATTGTTCTCCTCCTAGTATAACACACTTTAAACTTTAATCACAGAGCTTTTGTATGTTCCGTCAATGTGTTTGTTTCCATAAACAAATTTTCCTTTGTACCCATTATATGGTTCCAGTATTGATACGTCAATCCCATTAACGTGCCTTCTCTTTCTCACTTTTTGCATAAGGAAGAGATTGCTCTGCTGCTACTTCTTCCATTTGAAAGTATTCTGGCAGTATATTTTCTTCCCGGAAACTAAAATACCGGTTCTCAGCCACCACGATATGATCCAGCACCTCAATCCCCATAAGATTGCCTGCTTCTGCCAATCGCTTTGTCACTTCTATATCATGCCGGCTTGGTTCTGGATCACCGGAAGGGTGGTTATGTGCCAAAATGATATTGCTGGCATTAGATAAAATCGCAGATTTGAATACTTCTCTTGGGTGGACCAGTACACTATTTAGCGTTCCCATACCTACCACGTTAACGTTAATGACCTGGCTTTTTGTCCGAAGGTTCAAAATACAGAACATTTCCCGGTCACAATCTTTTAAAAAATCCTGAAAGAGTTCTGCCACATCACAGGAATTTTTTAATTTTTTACTACTGTATAGAGGAGGTTCTTCCACCAGGCGTATACTTACCACATCTATTTTATGTGTCTTCTCCATGTTCTTCCTTTCCAAAACAAATCTCCAGCATAATTCCCTCCGGCAGATTTTTTAAAAGTCTTTCCAACTGTTCTAAATTCATTTCTATTTGATATGTTTCGGCCATTCTGCCACCTTTCCCATGATATACAAAAAGAGTGCCTGATAAAACACTGCACTCTTTTTGTACTATCCTTTTTCTACTTTACCGACTTATAATTTTGCTGTTGCCCAATTCTTTTTCTCGTCTGTCATACCTTTTCCTTTACAGATAAAAGAAAACGTTCCTTTCAATTTACATTACTCCTGCTTTGTCTGCAACGCCTTTTCGTGAAGGTTGGTATTGAAAAGCGCATACAGCGGATTATCTTCTTTTTCCATACGGTTATCAAATGGAATACAGGTATTTCCATACTTAATGATCCCCGTACCGGAAGGAGAATTATCTACATATTTTAGCTGTGCTTCTGGAATTCCTGCTGCAGTGGATAATTCCTGACTGTCTACATTGGACTGCTTTAACAGGGCAATAAATTCACTGTTTCCCAGCATGGTCATTGCTGTATAATTCTGCAGCATATCAACTAAATTTTGGGTGATTCCAGTGCATAATCCGCCTTGTTTCCTCACTTTTTTCCAGAGGCTGAACAAAAATTTCGCACTATATTCCCGGTCAAGAACGGTATGGAACTCATCTATATAAAGCCAGGTTGCCCTTCCTTTCTTTGCGTTTTCTGCAATCCGGGCACTGATATTTTCCAACATGACCAGAGTGGAAATGGCTCCCAGCTCTTTCCCCAGATCCCTTGTACCATAAACAATGAACCTTGCCTGTACATTCACATTGGTATGGTTATTGAAAATATTTAAAGAGCCATTTACAAACAGCTCTAACGATAAGGCAATATCCTTTGCCTCTTCCTCCGGCTGCTCCAACAGTAGCTCATAAAATTCTGACATGGTAGGGATATGCTTTTCCCTTGCCTTTGCAATGTCAATATACAGCTTTCGTACACAACGGTCTATAATGGATTTATGGCGGCTGTTTAGATTATCCCCGTAACACTGTTCACACAGCCCCAGCATAAATTCCCCTTTATCCCGGATATATCCCTGGGAATCGTTTAAATCCAGCGCCCAGACGTCCATCTCCAAAGGATTGATGTAATTCTTTGTATAGGTAGACAGGTTAATGATTGCCGCCTGGTTTCCCAGGGCTTCTGCAATATCAAAATATTCCAGTGTCGGGTCGATACAGATAATATCATCATCTGTTCCTAAGAACACCTGCAGCATTTCCGACTTACTGAAATAGGATTTTCCGGAGCCGGGAACACCGAATACCATTCCATTCCCATTCGCCAGTTTTTTCCGGTTTCCAATGCAAAGGTTATGAGAAACCTGGTTAATGCCATAGCAGACGCCGGATTTTTCGTTTAATTCCTGTACATTAAAGGGAAGAAGGGCTGCAATGTCCCTGGTAAGCATGGTCCGCATTGTGCTGATCTGCCGGTTTCCCACTGGAAGTATGGTATTCATAGCTTCCCTCTGCTGATAATAGTGGGTTTCAATCTGGCACATGCGTCCATTGCCGATATTTTTAATGGTTTCGGTTACACTGTCTAACTCCTTCTTGTCCTCTGCCATGATTAGGAAATTAACCCCTGTATAAAACAGGTTCTGGTCATTTTCCCGCACGTCGTCCATAAGATTTACAATCTTCTCCTTCTGGACTTTCTTGATATGGGAAATGTCACTGGAAAAGTCGTTATTTTTATTACGGACTCTCTGCTGCTTTAAAATATCATTTTCAATGCCCAGATATTTCTTCTGAAGAACCTTATTTGCCAGCTCTTTTGGTACTGGTACAATACAGATTGTAGTGATGCTATGAACCGGAAGGCTGGTAATCTCATTTAAAAAGGTATCCGATAAAGAAGACGGATATTTTTTAATGAATAATGCCCTGCATTTTTTCCGTTCCGTTTCAAAATAACCTGGGTAAAACTGCATATACCCTGGTGAAATATCATTTTTAGGATCACCGCCCTTTTTTAACGCCTGTCTGAAATCAAAGGAGAATTGTTCTTCTTCCCCTATACGGTAAAAATTGAAAAGTACCCGCAGCCGCTCTTCTGCATTTAATTCTTCAATGCAGGAACCAAGTTCTCCAAAGTTCTGTTTTAAGGTAGCTTCAAAAGTGGCAAAAAATGCTTTTGCCTGTTCGTAGGATTTCCGTTCTACACATACAGTCAGCAGTTTTTCCTGCTCAATCCCCTGCCTTCCATCTACAATGCGCTTTTCAATAATCTGGTTATAACTTCCACGCAGCCAGTTAAAACCATCTCCTTTTTCCTGGAAAAGTACATGCTCCCGGAAATCCTGCATATTTTTATTCCGATTAAAAATGGTAATAAGAAAATATACATCAATGGCATTTACCGTCTTACAATACTGCTTTAAAATCCGCATCTGTTCTTCTGCACCTGCGGTTACATAGTTAATATCCAAAAAACGATATGTCTTGGAATATATCCCCTTCCCTACTTCAAAAATGCCATTTTCTGCAATTCTCCCAATCCCCATGACTTCCTGAAGATATTTCGGGGATTTTACTGCTTTATCTGCTTTTTTTAACTGGTCAAACTTATCTGAAAAAATTGACAATCTCTAATTTCCTCCTTTCAGGCAGATGGGACCACAAACACAGCAGCTTCCATCTGCCGCTACATGTCTGTGTATCCCTCTCCTGAAATGGAGAGCAGGCGCTATTTCACGCCTTGATTGAATATTCTGGTCAACGGTACATCTTATACCACACCGCTGCTGCCGCACCAAGTACAATCATCACTACCGTTACGATCCCCATACGGATTGCCTTCTTTTTCACCACGTTGACATCACCACCTTTCTTCTCTTTTTTCTGTTCCTTTTTCCTTTGCTGTACTTCCCGTTCTTCTTCCTGACGGGTTTCCATATAAATCTGTTTCAGTTCCTGCACCGATTCCGTAGAGCCATACACCAAAGGGCGGTTAAAAAAGGAAAAATAAATCATCTTCCCTGCAAACTGCCAGAATGTCAGCCCATGATAGTTATAAAACCCAGTCAGTGCCAGAGGTACAACAAAAGGGGTTGCCACATAACAGCTCAAAGTAATCCCGATTTTTTCATACAAAAGCAGGACAATCCCAGTTCCTACGCCCAATGCCAATGCCGAAAACAAAAACTGTTTTGCTGTAAGTCCTAGAACCAGGGATTCTTTATAATGCTGTAGGTCCTCACTTAATTCAATCTCCATACATAACCTCCTGTATCTGTTTTTTATCTGCTCTGTCTTCGCTCTTCCTGCATGGTTTTCTGTAATCCATGTTGATTGCAAAAGGCGGCAACCCCAGCCTGGTCAAACTTACGCAGCTCCTCCAGATGAAATTTCACCACCGCGTACTGCTCCATACCGGATTGTGCCTTCCAGGGAAGCAAAGTTCCCAGTCCATGCTCCTGAATAAATTGGATATTTTCCTTACTAAAATCACCGCTGATACAGGCAGTTCCAGGTTCCAGGCAATATCCGGGAAGGTTTACGGTCAAATCTGAAAACGGTTCCCACGCCCCATCTTCCTTACTATACAGTTCCACATAAAGGTTCTGGTTCATTGCGTAATAATCTACCCGCAATGCCAGTTCTTCGGTTCCATACGCCCATTGAAAATCTGCTGTTTTGATTTCCTTTTGAAATTCTGGATTTTTTACTTCTCCCCGTTCCTGGTATGCCTGCTCATAGGCTGCATATCCCTCCGGGTCCAATTTCTTTAAAGTTTCTTCCTGAAATTCAAACAGTGGATATTCCATACAACCAGAACAGCAAATTTCTTCTTTTAACTGTCCAAGCCCGTTTTTTTTGATAAATTCTACGATCTGCTCCAGATCATAGCCTGGGAGCAAAAAGGTCTGGTTCTTTTCCAGCGGAATTCCCATATCTGTGGTCAATTCAAAAAGTTTCCATATCTCTTCCTCTTTTTCCGTAAACACACAAACTTTGATGTTTTTATCAGCCGGATAAGTTGCAACTTCCAGCCAGACCTCATAGATCTCCCCATTGCCAAAATCCAGGCTGAGTTTTTCTTCCTGTTCCATTTACATATCCTCCCTTCTTACCGGCTCCTGCTCTTTGCAGACAGAAGCCTTTCTTTTCCCTTTTCAAAATATTCTTCATTAATTTCAATGCAGATTGCATTCCGTTCATTTAAAAGTGCTGCTTCCCCCAGGGAAAACGAACCTGCAAACTGATCCAGTACCCACTCCTTTTCTTCTGTTACAAATCCAAGGATCTGCTGCAAAAGTTGCACTGGTTTTTCTGCCTGATGAATACGGGAGTTTTTCCCTGGCGGTTCAATGTCAAAGACCGTTGGAAGCATTCCCCTGGCGCCTGACATATAGTGGGATATTCCTGGCTCCGCCTTATCCTTTTTCGCATCTGGGCGTAAATTCCTGGCTTTTCCTTTCGTAAAAAATGCAATCTCTTCCGTATTTTTAGATTTTCTTCCCGTATTGGCAACGAAATTTCCTTTTTTCCAGGCGACTTTTGCATAATATTCAAGTCCTGCTTCTTTCGCCATTTTTTTCATCTGATAGAGGTATTCATAATTTTCCCCATTTTCTTCCGGCATGAACTCTACCAGAAAACACCCTTTTTTCAACACCCGGTATTTTTCATCAAAGTCTTCCTGCGTATATTGAAAACATTCATAGGCGGCAAAATCCCGGTTTCCCCCTTTCAGGCTTTTTTTCAGATCATAAGCATGGTCTGTAATAATGGCATCTATACTGTTATCTTTTAAAAAGCTCAAATCCCTGCCATTTCCCTGAACCAGCATACAAGTTACCTCTTCTCCGTCCTGTTCTTTGGTAACCGTATAGACTCCTTTGGCTATCCTGGAAAAAAGCCCCTTTTCTATTCCCTCATAAATTCTTGCCCGGATACTGGGTTCTTTTACCTCTTTTACCTGTTCTACACAAGCCACTGCTTCTTTAAGGCTGAAGCATTCTGCGTCCTGAAAATATTCAAATAGTGTCATCTGTATCCCTTTTTCCTGCACAATCCTTTCCTCCTACAATCCCAGTGCCCTGGAAGTCAGGTTCTGCGCTCCTTTTACAGTGCCTACCGTCAGCGCAACCGTAAAGGTCATTTCCCCCAAATAAATCAGGGTTTTGGCCCAGTCCTCATAATCTCCGGTAAAGGTCGGAAGTCCGGAGGAAATAAACTGGTTACACAAAAGGATTGCCAGCGCCATTGTGACTGCCTCAAAAACGACACTGATAAAATATTTCATATAGGCTACAAAGGTATTGCTAAGCCCCCGGTTTCCAGCCAGGGTACTGCTGGCAATCGCCCCAAAAGGTACAATTACCATAATTTTCAAAAAGCGGAAATAAACATTGTACAGCAGGAAGAAACCACAGATAATAACGATTAAAGACAGGAAAACAGCAAGTATCAGGAACACGATACTGGTTCCAAATCCCAAATCTTTGATCACTTCTGCCTGCGCCGGGTCAATGGATAACTCCACACTCTGGTTTTGCCCCAAATGCCCCACCAGGTTTCCACAGGAAGTAAACAGGGCTTTCATAATGGTAATGTTATAAGATACCAGCCACTGTGCAATGGCAACCCGGATAAACATACGGAGGATTGCTTCAAACCGGATTTCTTCCCGGATATCTACCGACTCTGCACAAAACCCAATGACGAAAAAAAGGACTACCAGGGCAGAGCCTATCCCAACAAAAAGGGGTTCAATCCCTTCAATGATCCCCCAGGGCCCGCCTCCTTTGAACCCGGTAGGGGACTGTCCTAAAAGTTCAAATACGAGGCTGACCTGGTTATTCCAAAATCCAAACACGATTTCCAAAAGTGCAAGGATCGCCTCTCCTAAATTAAACATCACTTCACCTCTCTTCTTATCTGCTTATCTCAAAAAGAAGAATGGTTTTAGCTAATTCCCAGGAAAGTAAGAACGGAGGAAATGGCTGCCATAATAAGCCCTGCAACAATTCCTTTAATGGCACTGTTCATAGAAGAACTGTCCTGCTGTTGGTAAGCCTGTGCAAATTCCATCACGTTTTTTGCCAGGATAATCACACCCACCGCACCGATAATACTGATCACCAGTGTCTTTAAATTCATAAGCGGCTGTGTTACGTCACTTACCCCGGAAGCCATGACAGTCTGGGGGAACAGGGAAACAGTGGCAGCGCTTACTGCCAGGACTCCCAGTAGAGATTTTTTCAAGCGGTTCTGTTTCTTTCTGATAACCTCTTTGATCTTCATATCTTTTTACTCCTTTTCATGTGATTGATACCGCATTACGCAAAAAGACAGATTTTTGAAAACCTGCCCTGCGTAATGCAAAAACTACAGGTTTCCAAAAATCTGCCTTCTTTAATCCGAGGCTGTTTCTTTTGTAAATTTTTTACGGATTTCCTTCATCTTTTCAGCACTGTTTTTTGTATCTGCCATTTGAAGGATTTTATCATACGAAATTCCAGCACCAATGGCAAGCATGATTTCTCCCAACTGTTCCTCATTATAAACATGGCTTTCTAATAATTCAGAAAGTTTTTCTTCCTCTGTCTGTACCGGTTTTTCCGTTTTCTTCGGCGGCCTCACCTCCTCTACCGTTCTCTTCTTCTGGTTCTCTTTCAGCTCTTCCTCCGAAAAAATCTTCTTAGGAATAGGCTCATAAGAAAAAATTTCATCAAAAGACAGTTCCACAATCTGAACATCTTCTCCCTGTTCCTTTTTCTTCTTATAATAATCCAGGGATTCTTCACTTAAAATCTGTACCGCCTGTTTTTGGGCAGCCATTCTGTCATGGATATAAGGCGCAGCCCCGCCATCTTCTGTTTCCGAAAATCTGGAGTGTGCAAAAGTATTGTATTTCTTATCAATAATAGGATCACAACCCCTGATTAACAAAATACACTCTGAGTTATCCAGCTTTCGGGTTTCGTCCGGTGTCAAAAGCTCACGCCCCAGCACATCATAATTCCGGGAACTGCTCCCTTGCCGGCCTTTGGTTTCCCCACTGCTTTTTTTATCAATGGTTCCTTTTCCCAGGGACTCACTGATATACTTATGCGTGGACTGTTCATTCCCACCAAGATATACCAGAGAATCACAATTACCCGGTATGGTTTCCCAGGTTTTCTCAAACAAAGCCTTGATCTGGGCAAGGTTTTGGATAAAAATGGTACATGAAATATTCCTGGAACGCATGGTACTAAGGAGGCTGCAGTAGTCATCTGGCAATGGCACGTTGGCAAATTCGTCCAGCATGAAATTCACGTTAATGGGAAGTTTTCCATTATAATGGAAGTCTGCCTGGTAATACAATTCCTGGAAAATCTGGGAATAAAGCATACCAATTAAAAAGGCATAACTCTTATCCGAATCCGGCGTTACACAAAAAAGTGCAGTCTTCCGGTTTCTGTCCCCGTCAACACCAATCCCAATCTCCTCAATCTCCATTTCATCATGATCCAGAATCCGCAAAATTTGTGGGTTCTGTAACAATCCAAGCCTTGCATTTGCGGAAATGATGATACTCCTTACCGTATCTCCGGCACCCCGTACCACTTTATTATACTGGATTAAAGCAGGGTGGTTGCTTCCCTTTTTTCTCTCCAGTCTGCGGAAACGCCGGTCTAAATCAGAAGGGGAACCGTCTGCATGGACTTCTGCCTCATTCAAGAGCTGCAAAACCATACGGAAATTCCTTTTCTCCATTTCACACTCCTGCCACACATAAAGAAAAATGGCCTGCAAGTACAAAGACTCGGCTTTCTCCCAGAATGGATCACTGGGCTGTGCGTTTTTCGGAGTGGTATTATTGATCAGGTTAGTAACCAGTTTTACAATATCTGTTTCAGAGCGGATATAGCGGAATGGGTTATATCCGTTAGACTGCTCCATTTCCACCAGGTTCAGCACCCGTATCCGGTATCCATGCGCTTTCAGCATACCTCCGCAGCATCTTAAAATCTCCCCTTTGGGATCTGTAATGATCTGGGAAGCCCTGCTTAACTGAAGGAGATTGGGTTTCACCATGAACAAGGTTTTTCCAGCGCCGCTTCCTCCGATTACCAGGACATTTAGGTTTCTCCTGGTCTTTCTGGTATTCATGGACAGCCTGACATTCTGGGATAAGATCAGATTATTGTGTTCATCTTTATCCGCAAACTGCTTTGCCACCTTTTTCGGATCTGCAAAAACAGCGGTACCAAATTCCTGTCCCGGCATATAGTTTTTCCGGCTGGTTACATACATGACCATACCGATCACATATACAAAAATCCCCAGAATGATTGCTTTTAAGGAAGTTTCGTTCCAATAATTGGCAAACGGGGCTGCCATCACCTGATCCAGACGGTTTAAAAAATAATTGATATCCTTTCCGGGCTGATAACACACGTTCAAGAGATAACCTCCATAGCCGGAAGCTATGCCACCAATAAGATACATGCCCCAGGACTGTTTCTTCTTTTTCTGAATTGCTCCGGTTCTCTACCTCCTTTGCCCCTGTATGGTTCTTCTCCCTGCTTCCAGGTTCTGTTGTGCCTTCCTGTAATTCTGCTCCCTTCTTCTGCGTATCTTTTCCTGCTCCTGTCTGGCACGTTCCCTGTGTACCGGGTCATAGCTTTCCCTATATAAATCTTCCCCCGAAGTTTTTCTAAGAAAACGGTCCTCCAGGTCTAAAATTGCATACTCCTTCTTCTTTTCCAATCCTGCAAAAATCGTCTTATGGTCATTAATCCAGCTAATTTCCGATTTATCCAGCCAGATAAATTCATTCTTACGGTACGGAATCCTGGTTTTGATATGATGCTCTGTTTCTTCATATACCAGCTTCTGGTCTATGGTAATGGCATTCACACCTGGATTGTTCCGTTTCTCCTTTTGGATACGCCGAATGACCTGCATCTTTTCTTCTGTTTCCTGGCTGCTTCCAGTGCTGCGTCTTTTGGCTTCCTCTTCCCCAAACAACTGTTTCCACTGCTGGGAATCTACCAATTCTTCAACCTGTTCCGGTGTCCTGGTCAGTGTCACCGTACCTTCCTTCCCTTTTTCCAAAATCCCCTGTTCTTCCATGTAGCAGATAATCGGCCAGATCTGAAGCCAGGTCATATTCAGACGGGAACGGACATCACTGATCTTCTCCACCTGGTTTTTCGCCAGCTCCCGCGCAACCAGTTCACACTCCTTCGGCTCCGGCAGGGCAGGCTTTTTTACTTCTTCTACCAACTGCTCTACCTTATCCGGCTCTGCATTTTCATAGTATTCATCTAACGTCCCAATATTGGAATGTTCAATTTTTGCCATCATGGACTGAATACGGGGCGCTGCCTGGGAATGGAACAAAATTTCACTCATACCGTCCTTCTCATTTAAATCCGGCAAAATGGAATATAAAATCCCATACTTATTTGCCAGGGCTTTTACCCGCTCCAGGTCTTTTGTTTCAAAACGGAAAACCTGTAAATCGCCTCCCATTTTCAGGAGCTTTTGTACAGAAGTTTTCCCTGACAGTTTTTCCTGATCCAGAACTTTTTTAAATACCGCACAAATATCTTTTACAAACTGCCAGCCTGTATTTCCCATTTTCAGAATGATTTCTGCGCCTTCAAAGGAAACTTTAATAATCTGCGCCGCATCTTGTATTTCACTCATGCTCTCCCTCCTATCCCATTGCCCTGTCCTTTTTTACTGGAACAGCCGCCTTTATTTTTCCTTCTGTAAGCATGGCTTCCAGGTCATACTGGATATTTTCCTGTTTTAAGAGAGTCTCCAGCATGTGGTTTGCTTTTTCCTTTTCATAGGTCATATACTGAAGCTGAAAAATATAATTCTCAATCTGCAAAATATTTTCCGGAACCTGAAAAAACGGTTCAAGGTAATGATAAAGAATACGCTCTTTTTCTTCCTTTCCTGCATGAGGCGCCTGTAACTGCAAAATAATTTTTTCTACCTCTTCCATAGACTCCTTATGAAAAGCAATACGGTACAAATCCTGTTTCTGCTCCCTGGTAAGAAAGGGCTGTTCCTTTTCGGCAGTTTCCAAAAGGGAAAATGTTTTTACCACATGTTCAAGTTCTGCCATTTACACACCCGCCTTCCGTTTCCGCATCAAAAGGATAATTTCCCGCATTTTTTTCATTCTCTCTGGTGAAGGGCTGTTCTCCATCACCTGAAGAATTTCTGCATCTGCCAGCCCACTTTCTACGCACTGGCGGATTTCTTCCAACTGTTCTGCGGACAGGTTATATTCCAGAATTTTCTCCACAACACTTTTGGGTACTTTTTTCCCAAGCATGGCAATCCCAAGCAGCCGGTGCTTACTTTTTTGTAGCCCTTCCGCTGTTTGTATGCTTTTTTCTTCCAATACCACTTTTGTTTCCCTGGAAGCAGCTTCTGTTTTTTCCCTGTATTTTTCTGCTTCTTTTTTCAGATCCTGAATTTCCTGCTCTTTCTTTGCCAGCTTTTCTTTTAATTCCTGTATGTTTTTATCTTTATATTGCAGGTTCTCATACAGGTCTTTAATCTCCTGGTTTTTCTCTTCAACAACATGCTCCTTTACCAGAGAAGACAAGGCTGTAAAACGGTCATTGCTTTCCCGAAACTGCTGAATGGATTGTTCCATGATCCCCATAAGATTTTTCATATAAGAACGCATTTCTTCATCTTTCGGAACTTCTTTTTTTGCCTTTGACTCTTCCAGTTGTATCCGCATGGTCCGCATACGGCTGGCCGGCAGTTCATTTCCGGCATAGGTTTTCACCTCTTCCAGATCCAGCCCGTTTTTTAAGCCCTCTACGATTTCCCGTACCTGGAACTGGTTATAATTTCCTTCACATAAAAAGTCGATTTCCCCAATCCCTTCCATAAGCCCTATGATGATTGCTTTCATCACCGGGGCTTCCTGGTTACTCTTAACTACCTTCTGGATATCCGAAACAGGAAGACCAAAATCCAGCCCCATAGAAACTGCGTCCATCTGTTCTTCTTTTAAAACTTTCCGGCATTCTTCCAGATACCGTTGTCCTTCTACTGTCATTTACCCTCCTTTTCCTCTGCCCCTCGCAGACGGTTTCCTATTCTTTTCCTTCTGCTGTGCTTCCAACTTTTCTTTTTCTTCTGCTTTTTCATGCAGACGCTCTGCAATCCTTTTTTCTTTTAAGATTTTTTTCCGTTCAATCCGCAAACGCTCCTCTTTCTCAAAGAAATAAGCGTCTGTCTGTTCTGCCTCAGACAAGGAATATCCCATTTCTTTTAACTGCCCAAGAAGGTTTTGGTATGTCTGGTGGTCTTGAAAAAATTCCTGATACCCTTCCTGATAAAGTTTTGCTTCCATCTGTTTTTCCTGCAGCTTATTGAGAAGCAGAAGCATTTCCTCATAAGGAACCATTTCTTTTCGTAGCTGCTTTCTTGCCCTGCTGTTTTCCCAAAGCTGTTCCTTTGTTGCATCAGAAATAGCTTTCAACTGCGCCTTATCCTGTATGCGATAAGCTGCCAGAAAATCAAATTCCTCCTGCAATTTTTTCAATTCATGGATTGCTGCCCTGTATTTCCAGGTTTTAGAGTCTGCCATTGGTTTCCCCTGCCGGTACCTGCGAAGAAAACATTCCTTCTGGTATCTGGTCAAATGCCGCTCCCGGTATGGGATAAACACATACGTCCATTCTACCGGTATCTCCTCTCCGGTCATTTCCGGGATTGGAAGGCGTCCAAAACGCTGCCGAAGCCTTTCCTCTGTATATTCTTCCCCTAGCTGGTCAAGCCGCCTTGCCCTTCCTGCTCCGGGTTCCCGAACAGAAAGGCGCTTTCTCCCCCGCAACTCATATCCCATGCTGGAAAGATTTTCAAGAAATTCCTCATAAGAACCTGCGTCCTGTAATGCCTGGTCCACATCTCTTCTGATCCGCCTGTCCCGTTCAGAAAGAGATTTTTCTTCCTGTCCTTTTTGTTTGCGTTTTTCCTTTGCTTCTTCCAGATCCAGCACAGATAAACCATGCTCCCTGCATATCCGGTTGGTCAGAGGCTGAATGATGTTTTCCCAATCCCCGTTTTTATAATCGTATTTATATCCCGTAGTACAGCGTACTGAATTAAAAATAATGTGCCCATGAATATGGTCCGTATCATTATGGACTGCATAAACCGCTTCAAAATCCTTCCCAAGAAATTCTGTCACAAACTCTCCTACCACTTGGAAGGCTTCTTCTTCCGAAACCTCATCTTCCTCAAACGAAAGAATGAAATGGTAGCCCTGCCTTTTATCCAGCTTTCCAAAATGACGTTTGGTATCTACCATCTGGGATAATGCCTGTTCAGGAATACAGTTATGTCCACAGACATAGCGGCCATGTTCTGTTTTCTCCGGGTTCATAATATAGCGAAGACCGTTTGCCAGATGTTTTGCCGGATAGCCCGTTTTTGCCTGTTTCATGTGCAGGCACTTTGTAATTGCCATAACCTACAGCCTTTCCTGCACCTGGCTTACCAGTGTTTTTATCTGCTTCAAAAACACATACAGACGGTGTTTATCTTCCCTGGAATAAAGGGCGCTGTTATTGTTATGGGTAATCTGGTTGATGTTTACGCCAATCCGGTTGATTTCCTGGTTCATGCGTTCCAGTTCCTGACGGATTTCCGGGTAATCCCTGGGACGGTTGGTAATCAGCATACGAAGGTACTGGGAATCGGAAAGCCCCATCTTTTCTGCCTGTTTTTGTAACTCTTCCAACTCCCATGAGTACAGCCGGATTTCTTTTCTGCATTTCATTGTTTCTTTTTTCATGCTCCCCCTTTCCTTATCTTTATCACATATTTCATCTACCGATTTCTACTCCAACGCTATCTGCTGTCAACTCCTAAGACCTGCTATCGGTCACCATATAACTTCCCGGTGTCCGGACTGGCTATGCCAGTCCTCTGCAAGATACGGATTTTACCGTACAAAATCCCATCTTGTTAGGGGGCACCCCCTAATACCCCGGATAAAATAGATAGCACAACGCAGATACTGATAGCAGACCTGCGTTCCATATAGGGAAAAACCGATAGCAGTTCCAAACATCTGCTATCGGTTTTTCCACTTCCTACTTCTATTTCTGCTAACAAAACCCCAGTTCTGTTAGCAAATCTGCCAGCCTCCTGTGTCTGATGTGACAGCAGTTCTTCCATTCTGCTATCAACGCCTTTTGCACAGACTCCTTGCAGGCTGCTTCTTCTTCCGCAATTTCTCTCTTTCCAACAAGTATGGGAAGACTCTCTATGGACCATTTGCCGCTTTGGGTTTCTCTTATGAAATTATTGGTTTACCTGTTCTTCCAAACGCTCCAATGCCTTTTCAAAAGCTCCAATCCCACTGAAAAAGGAAGAAAGCCGGATATCCTCAAACAGATATGGCATGGCTTTGTATAGTTCCAGAAAAATATAGTACAGCACATCAACAACAATGGAATTTCCTGCCTGTTTGTAAAGCTGGCTGTTACTTATGCCTGCTTCTTTTGCTTTCCAAAAATCCGCATCGGAAAAGCCCATAAGCCGGAAGCATTCTAAAGGTGTCAGCCTCCGGATACGGAACAAAGACTCTAAGCGGTGTATTCCATTTGATGTCGTAAGCGTAGGGCAGAGTTCCCCATGCTCCTGTACCCTTCCCCGTTTTTCCACAGACGGATAACTAAGATTTACAACACCATTTTCCAAACATTCCTCATAACCTTTCTGTGTCTTTTGACGTACCAGAATGATATTATCTTTTTGCACAGAAGTAAGGGTATGGCAGACTTCTTTTTCTCCCAGTTCCAAAGTCTGCACAATCCGGCCTTCCCGATCATACCTGCCCCGGATTGCTCCTGGATATTTTTCTACAATCTTTGGCTGGTCATGCCCTGCTAAAACCGCACCGCTGCTTCCTAAAGGGGAATAAATAACCCCGCTTGAACCATAGCCGGTATGAATATCTCCCACTTGAAGAATTTTGGGCTGCTGTCCGCCACCACCACAGGCAGTTACCGTAGGGCAGCACCCGTCTGGCAGATAAACCCGTCCAGTCTGTTCAAACACCCCTTTGATATTTCCGGCCCGTTTTACCCGGTTTTCCCGAAAAGCCTTCAGGCTTTTTTCGTCCGGCTCAAACAAAAGCGCTTTTCTCTCTTCCATATCTTCAATCAAGCGGCGTACTTTTTCCTGGGATAAGTAGTATTTTTCCTCTACCGTATCCTCCAGAATATCCATAAGGCACTGGAAGGACTCCAGCGGTTCCGGAAACTGGAATGTTCCATTATCCATTTCCTTCTGTATCAAAATCAGATATACCCGTTCCCTGTTCTGTGGTATTCCATAATGCTTTGCATTAAGAACACTCCAATAGGTGTGGTATCCGTATTCATGCAGTTCTTCTTCAAACAACCGGAATGTGGTATCCCGGAATTTTTTTCCTACAATATTTTTTACATTTTCGTAAATTCCCCATACTGGTTTGACACCCCGTATCATACGGAGCCACTCCACCAGAAGGGAAGAACGTGTTTTATCAATATCATGGGAACCACACATGCCGCAGGCGTCCCTTTTGGAATAATGTACCTGCAGAGGGTTATACTCATACCCGCAGCTTCGGCATTTCCAAACCGCGCCTGCCTGCTTGCCTGCCAGGGAAAAATCCTGACAGGGGCTTCCTCCACAGATCATGTTAAACGGTTCAATCTCCCTTTCGTCCACTTTTGTAATATCTCCCAGATTCAATGTTTCACTTGTACCATGAATCGCACAATAACTCTTTGCTGCATATTTATCAAACTCACAAAAATTCACCAAACTATATTTCATTCCTCATATTTCATGAGGTGTAGCTACACATTTTACCTAGGATTACTCACTTATTTCCTCCTGTCTCCTAAATTTTTTATAGTCTTCATGAGAAATCCACAGCTACAAACGAAATATCCATCTGGCATTACCTTACAATCATAGAATCACCCCTTCCCGTATCCAGAGTTTATCCTTCTGTCAAAAATTCTGTTGGTCTGCACCACCTCCTTTCCTAACACTCCCACTTTCGGATTGGTTATTTCTTTCTTACCGCTCTTTTTCTGATGTTTGCCAGCACCCTGGACACATACGCCTGCTTGGGTATCCCCATGCGGTATCCCTGCCGCTCATAGCTCTCTTCGATAAACGCAACCCGTACACGTCCATGCAGTTTCCTCTTTCCTATCCACTGCACTACTTTTTCCATCTCCGCTTCGCATTCGTCGATCTCCCATTTTTTGAAACATTCCTCATCATAGCTATTTTCCAAAAGAATACCCTCCTATCTTGCCTGTGCTATCTGGTATGATACTATGTTCCTGTGTCCTACCATTTTTTCTATCTTTTGTATGTTTGTCCCTTTTGTTTCAGTAAGAAGCGGCCTTTCCTTTTCTACCAGGCTGGAAAGCTCTTGGTTTTCCTTTTTATACTGCAAAAAAGCATTATAGTCTTTTCCCATAGGTGGAAGACGTACAAAAACCTCATACTCCATAAGGGTATATTTTCTTGCCAATTTTTTTGCCGCTTGTCTTCCCGGCAGGTCATTATCCAAACAGAACTGTATCTTCCTGATATGAGAATAATCTTTTAAGAACTTTTCCAAAGGACCATCGGAAAGCATTCCAAGTACCAGGATATTGTTCTGATAATCTTCCCGCAGTTCCATATCGGACATGGCATCAATGGCCGCCTCATATACATAGAGCGTATCACTGTTTTGGTCTACCAGATTAACCCCATAAGTTTTGTCATTCCCCGTAACATCTCCTTTAAAGGGTTTTCCATATTTATCCAGGGTTCCCCTCTGGCTGGCAAAACGTGGGATACCTTCCGTATCTTTTCCCACAAAAACCAGGTTATGGTACGTTCCGCTCTCATACAAAATCCCCTTTTTTACCCAAAAATCAATCATCTGCTTTGACAGCTTCCGCTGTTTTATCAGATAGCCATATAACCGGCGGCTGGTTTCTGATTTTGAAGGAAGTACAAAAGGTTCTTTCGGTATGTCTTTTCTCTGTTTTGTTTCTTCTATTTTTTCAGCCTGTCTTTCCGGTTGAAATTTTTGCATGGTTTCAGTACGGATATATCCGGCAAACTCCAGCAGATATTTGACTGCCTCCACAAAATCCATGTTTCTGAAATATTCCAGAAAGTCAATGGTGCTGCCACCTACCCCCTGGCTAAACCGGCACCAGGAAGACCGGTTGAAGATCATCACAGAGTCCATACCAACTGCCTGATAGAACCTGCCTTTCCTTTTCAATGGAATCCCTATCTGCTCCGCCAAATCCACTAAATCCACTGCCTTTGCAATCTGAATTTCTTCAGCCGTAAATTTTCCCATACTGCACCTCTTCATATTTCATATCCAGATAATGTGCCATTTCCGGGTGCAGAGCTTCAAAAGCAGTCAGGTAGCGGAAACAGGAACTATACTCTCCCTGTCCGGTACAAAATTCCCGCAGGCTCTTTTTTGAATACTGGGCGGGCTGGTTACACCAACGACTTAGATTGATATACATTCCCTTATAAACCTCCGGCGCCCGTTCCCATGCGGCATAGCGCATCAAATAAGCCAGGCACTTATACCGCATCAAAATCTCAATCCGTATGAAAACGTCCCGAATATCCTTTGCCCAAAAGTCTGCTTTCCAGGTTCCTTCCCAGTCATAGCCGCACAGTACATACAGCTTAATTTTCTGGTAAGAAACTGGGATCACTTCCCGCAAAAGTTCCAATTTTCTTACAATAAGTTCCTGATCTTTGATATGGTCAAAGGCAAAAATCATACCGTTATCCAATTTTCCAGATGCCAGAAGTTCCATCTGCCTTTTCTGCATAATCCTCAGATCCAGCCCCTGCCGGAATTGAAACCGCCTGCCTGTTTCCAGGACACTGGAAAAGATTTTTTCCCACCCTGCACAGGCAAAAAAGTTATCGTCCAAAAAGCATAACTTCTTTCTGGACGGGTCATAAAATTCTTCCAATGGGCTTGCTGATGCTGCACCGGTGCTGTTTTTGTTTACACAGAAACTGCACTTCCGAAAACACCCCCTGGTGAGGAAACCAATGGAATACTCCGTATAAAATTGGAACTCTTTCTTTTTTTTCTCTCCTTCTCTATGTTCTTTTACCATCTGGTCATACAAATGATAGTCCGGTGTATGGTGTTCAATCGCTTCTGGAAGTACCGGTGCTTTATCGTAAAAAAATCCAGTCCCTCCATAAACGGTTGTTTCCCTCGTCAAAATATGTTCCGGCACAAAGGTATCCGTAAACACTTTTGATACATAGAGCCGGTCATATTCCCCTGCCTGGCTATAATCCAAAAGAAGCTCTGTTTCAAATCCCTGCTCCTTCCAATAAGCGGAAAGTTTCATACATGCCAAGTTAGGAAACCGGTGTCTTTTCCGGTATAAAAGATCTGCATCTATAATCCCTATCCTCAACGCCTGCTCCTTTCCATACGGGTAGTTCCGGTTTTCTTCTCCCCTTTGACTGCCTCTTTTCTTTCTTCCTTTTCCTTGCATTCTGCCGGGCAATATGATTTTCCATTTGCTTCCATGATTTCTGCAAATTCACAAATATGGAACACCCTTGCCCCTACCTGTGTGTGGTATTCATCAATATAGGTACAAACCCGTTCTTCCCTTTTTCCATCTGGATATACAATCTCTATGGAGTCCCCGTCTGCTATGCTGAACAGGGTATGATAATGGCTGTCAATAAACCGTATTCTTTTTTTCTCTTCCATGCTTCTCACCTCATATTGCCAAAGAAAGGACAGCCGCAGCCGCCCTTTCCCAAGTTTAAAAACTGATTTTTATTTTCTATGCCTTTTTATGTCTTTTTCTGTAATAAAGTAGGCCTGCTACCATACCTGCACTTACACCAAGAGCCAGCAAAGGCAGGAACCAGTTTGTATCATCACCCGTTTTTGGTCCTGGTTTTACGGTACCTGGTGTTTCTGGTATTTTTTTATTCTGGATCTCTTTTACCACTTCAATGACTGGTGTTTTATCATTCTGATAGGTAAATACGATTTCCCACTCTTCTTCCGTCTTCTCATATCCCTTTAAGGTGGCAGTTTCTTTCAGCACATAGGTGATCGGTTCTTTGAAAACACCATTTTCATAAGTTCCAATTGGAAGTAGTTCTGAAACTGCTTTTCCATCTTTTCCAGTCTTCAAACGTCCTACTTCTTTTCCGGTTTCCTTTTCCAGCAGAACAAATTCTACTCCCTCTAAAGCTGCTTTACTGTCTGTATCAGTCTTTACAATAACCAGTTGTCCCATAGCACGCTCATCTTCCATCTTCACTTTCTGAATTTCTCCCGTTTCTTCTACTGTAAACTCCACGTCATTGGCCACAATATATCCGTCAACTGCCGCCTCTTCGTGCAGGGTATAAGTGCCTACCGGAAGATACTCAATCAGGTGTTCTTCTCCTGTGGTCCAGGACTCTACCACTTCCCCGTCCTGATCCAGGATCTGCAGCTTCGCCCCTTCAATCTCCTTACCATCTGTAATATCTGTTTTAGAGATAGAAACCTTTGTATGGTCGTCCTCCATTTTCACTTTTTGTACGTCCCCTGTTTCTTCCACAACAAATTTCACATCTTCTGCCCGGACATATCCCTGTTCCGTAGGCGCCTGCTCTTCATGCAGTATATATTCCCCTGGTGCCAGTGCGTAGACTACATGAGCTTCTTTTTTTGACACCCACTCTTCTACCACTTTTCCTTCCTGATCCAGGATCTGCATTTTGGCCCCTTCAATTTCCTGTCCACCGGTTAAATCTACTTTCGTAAACTCCGTAATGGTAGGCTGATTAGAAATTTCTTCTGAAAAAGCGAGCAGTTCAAGGGTCTGGTCTGTATAAGACGCATCAAAGGAATACACCTCATCATTTGGCAGGTATCCCGGCTTATGCTCTACTTCCTGAATATAGTATTTTCCATGAGGAAGATCTGCCTGAAATACCAGCTTGCCCTCTTCATCTGTTGTTCCCAGTTCAATCAAGGCATCTTTTTCTACAACTACTTCCCCGGCAGCATTCTTGATATCCTCCTGCGCATACAGCCCGAATACCACTCCTTCCAGCGGTTTTCCGGTTTCTGCGTCTTTCTTCAGAAGACTAAGGGAAACTTTCTGTCGCTGATTGGTAAGTTCCATTGTTACATAATCCACTGCTACTTCCTGTCCCTTATATGCAATTTCAAATTCTTTTGCTTCCGGGTCAAGCACGCAGTTCTGACCTGCTTTTTCTTCCACTACATAGTATTTTCCGATAGGAAGATTATTCAGGACTGCCTTTCCTTCTTTATCTGTCACCATACGGGCTACCAGGGCATCTTTTTCATATTTTACAATGCGGTTTCCTGCTTCGTCTTTCTGTCCGTCCGGGGTATAAATGGTTTCCTTTGCATGAATGGCAAATTCTGCACCTTCCATATTTCCCTCTTCATAGTCAAATTCATAACCTTTCTCTTTTTCCATGACCTCTTCCCCAGTGAAGAAACTGCTTACCTGATTTACGAAACCTGCTACACCGTTTTTCATCTTTGTCAGGAACTTTTCTTCTACTTTAGAAGCACCAGAAAGTTTTTCTCCTTTTTTATGGATTGTAAGGCTTCCTACTGCTTCATCATTATACTGTTCAATGACAACAATAAATTTACCGGTTTCCTCCTCTACCTGGTGTACGGTATCAGAATCTACGGTAATAGTGATCGGCGCTTTCTTTGCCTCCTGGTATGTTCCTCCGTCTGCAACTTCATTCAGCGGAACTTCCTTCCCGTCTTTTAAGAGGGCATTTTCAAATCCTACCTGTACATAATTTTCCGGTGCTTCCACTTCTTCAATCCGGTAAGTGCCACATTTTAACTGCTCCGGTGTAATCAGGTATCCCTCTTCGTTGGTCCTGAACACAGATACCACTTCTTTTTTTGGATATCTTACGATCATTTCCACATATTTTTCTGCTTCCACATCATAAATCTTATAAGCTGCACTGTTATCCAGCACCGGCTTCTGCGTCTGGGCATCTTTTTTCACAATCTTGAAGTAATACTGCAAAGGACGGTCATCAAACACACGCCATACCTGGGGTTCCCGGCTGTCTTCCGAAATCTGTACAATAAATGGACGAATCCCTTTTAAATTTTCCGGAACCGTAGACTCAAACACCACATAGGTTCCATAAGGAAGTTCTGGACTCTTTAAATATCCTTTCTTATCCGTAAACAGCTCTGGTACCGTAATCTTTTTACCATTCTCCCAATAAGAAGCGGTTTCGTCTTTGCTGTAATCATAGGTGATAAAATCTTCCGGGGTATAATAAGAACCATTTCCCGGCTTCAAACTTCCGTCTTTTACACCAGACAGCTCACTGATGAGGAATACCTTAAATCCAGCTCCTTCTACCAGTTCTGTTTCTGTCTGCTCCCCGTCTTCTGAGATCTTGATAAGCTGAAAGGCCTGTTTCTTTACAGTTTCCTTTACAGTCACCTCCCGGTGTACAATCTGTACTTCCTGTCCCTCATACGAAACCTCTACGGGATACTCTGTTTCATCTAACAGATACCCTTCTGCCGGCTCTATTTCTTTTACGAAATAATTTCCAAGATACAGGTTTTTGAAATCTACGGTTCCTTCACTGGAAATCGTACCCTGCGCTACAAGTTCCCCTTTTTTATGGACAATCCCATCTTTCTTATTTGGGTGTTCAATATCTTCCGTAGCATATAACCCATATTTTGCCCCTACTAAGGTTGCGTCACCCTGAGAAATAAATCCCTGGGAATCCTGGTCAATCTTACTTACATGAACTTCTCCCCGTACTTCCTCATTTTTAAAATCATGGGAAAAAGTATATGTGTAGGTGCTGTCGTCTTTATATTCATAGAAGAAACGATACACCTCATCTGTCATATAATACTTATCTGGTGCCTGGATTTCCCTCACGCTGTAATGGAAATTCAAAGGAATATCTGCATGGAACACAGCCGTTCCTTCCCTGTCGGAAACAGCACGTTCCACCAGGCTTCCTTTTTCTACAAGGACCTTTCCGTCTGCTGCCGTCAGGTCTTCTTCTACATACAAGCCAAACGTCGCACCTTCCAGGGTAACATCATCATGTTTCGATTTTTTCACTACATTTACGGAAATCTCCGGTCTTGCATTGGTAAAAACGGTTTCCCCCTGGGATAGCTCTACATTCTGTCCTGCATAGGACAAGGTTACAAACTGGGTACGTTCCTGTTCTGTTTTCCCAATCACCAGATTTTCCGGTGCTTTCTGTTCTACAACCTTATATTTTCCAAGATACAATTCTTTGGAAACAGCGCTTCCATCTTCCCCTGTTGTCAGACTTTCTACCAGATCCCCTGCTTTATGCACCTTCGTCACTTTATCCTGGCTGTAAATATCCTCTGCCGCATAAATGTTATATTCTGCCCCTGCAAAGTCCGCATTTCCATATACAAAAGTCAGGTTTCCCTCTTCTCCGGTTACTCCGGTCAGAACCTCACCTTTTTTACGGATTGTGATTTTTCCTTTCTGTTCCTCATTCGTCACTGCAACAGAAGTTGTTTTTCCTGTTTCCAGCTTCACGTTAAAAGACTCTGTATTCAGCTTATATCCTTCTGGAACAGAAATTTCTTTTAAATATACCGTATCCTGGGTTTTCGGAATTTCCACCTCAGAAGTACCGTTGCTGTCTGTGGCCGGCATCTGTACAAGAAGGTTTTTACATGCACTGTCTGAATAAATACCAAAAACAGCGCCGGACAGATTTACTTTACTGTTCTTATCTTTTTTTGTTACCTTTACCCTTGCCAGGTCCAGCCACTTCACCGTAAATTCCACAGAAGCACTTTCTTCTTCAAAAAATGCCCCATACCCAATATCCTGAGAACCAGAACCCGTAGACAATACTAAGGTCTTCCACTGAGTTCCCATTTGTCCTTTCAGCTTACCACTGTTCCATGTACCAGTTACAGTTTTGGGAGCACTGAAATAGAATGTGGTATTCCCATTGATCTTTACGGTTCCTGTCTGTTTTGTACTTCCACTGTGATAAGTCACATGCTCTGGCATTTTTAAAGTAATATAGTTTCTATGGTCACCTTTTAAAGTAAATTCTCCGGTACGCTGTTCCTTTCCACTTTCATAAGCCTTTGCTTCCTTTGGGGACAATGTGATTGCTGCTGTCGGAGGTGCTTCCAGGCTGTAAATATGCTGGATATATCCCCACACACCGCTTGCCTTAATATCTTCAAAGGTACAGCCATAAAAACCGTCCATGCCACAATAAGAATAAGCGGCAGCTAAATGCGTAAAAATATACTTTGTCTTCCAGTCAAAAGAGGGCATATACTCCCCAGTAATGTCCCCGGGACCGCCATATCCATAATAAAGGACTTTCTGTAATTCCGGGTTGCTTTCAAATTCATTGGCTACATAATCCGAGGTCGGCGGGGAAGCCTTCATAGACTCCAGACAATATGCCACATGGCCATTTACGGTGAAATAGGAAGTAGAATAGTTCCCCACGTTAGAAGGGTATGGGATTTTCTCTCCCTGTACCAGATGTACATTGCTTCCTTTTTGCTGCTCCATTGCTGCCGGAACAACCGATAAGAACATTCCCTTATCCTCTTTTGGTGTCAGATCAATCAACTCTGCCCCTGCATCTGGCATTTCCGGTTCTTCCGTCAGTACCTCCGGTATCTCCGGGTCAGGGTCCGCCTCACCGTCCTCACCGGAGCCATCTTCGGTATGCTGGCTTACTTCTCCCTGGGGTTCCTGTGTACTGTTTTCCCTTGCTTCTACCACAATTCTTCTCATAATCTGATAGGAAGGGTTTCCGCTTAACGGATCAACACGATAAAATGCCTGGTAAGAACCTGGGGTATTGAAATCAAAAGAATTGCCGGAGTCCCCTTCTGCTTTCAGAAACGTTACCTTTACTTTTTCATCATTTTTCTGAAAACCCCTGTAATCTGTTTCCAAGTCAAAGGACTCTCCTGCTTTTATGGTAAGGTCCTCTGCATACACCAGTTCTTCTTCTGTTAGTTGCTCCTTTACCTCTTCCAACTCCGGTAATGTTTCTGAAGCAGCCTCCTCCTGTTTTACTTCCTGTATCTGTGCATGTTCCTCAGACTGTTCAGAAGCCAGTGCGGTGATCCCTGTATTGAGTAACGTAGAACAACTAAGAAGAAGTGCCAGCGTCCCAGCCAGCAGCCTTTTCTTTTTTCCTTTCATCATAGCTTTGCTCCTTTTCATTTTTTCGTCAAAAAAAGCAGGCCACACAAGCCTGCTTTCCATTTTCTATCTTCTTTTTTCTATCTTTTGTATACGGTCTGTCCCGTATCCAATGCACCCGTCAATCCCCTTTCTATTCCCTGCTTCCTGCATGGAACACTGCCAAAACAAGCTGCAGAACCAGCAGAAACAAACATATCACCAGTTTCCCTGTCAGATACAGCAGTTTCCCCACTGCAATGAAAATCCCTTTTACAACTTCCCATACACTTCTTCCTACTGCCATATCTTTTTCCTCCTTATTCTTCAAATGCCCCATAAAATTCCGCAAACCGTAAATCTTTTTCCATACAGGCTTCTTCCTTTTCCCTGTTCTCTGCTATCGTTCCACCGTCAGAAAGTTCTCCCTGAACGGTCTTTTCCAGCACACCCCGCTTCTCAAAGGCTTCTTCCTGTGCCTTTGAAACCGCTTCTTTTACGATTTTACAAAATTGTTCTTTCTGGTTTTCCAGAAGGGTATTTAATAGTTTCATCTGCTGTACTTCTTCTTCCTGCTGTAGATACTTGGCAAAATAAACGATTGCTTCTGCTATAAAATCGTCTTTTGTCTTGAAAATATCTTTGTTATACTCCTTCAGATACCGATAAGCCTGATGATGTACCGGTCTGTTTTTATACAGCCGCAGTGAAGTTGTATATACTTTTTCCGTATCCATAAGTTTTCACTTCCTATCATGCTGTCCGCATTTTCCTCTGTTTTGCCCGGATAATACTTTTCACTGCCTCTTCACAGCCCCTTGCATTGGCATGTATATCCGTTACAAACTGTACATCTTTTCCCTCATTGGCTCCAAAATGCTCCACAATGGAAGAACCACCGCCCATAAACACCATTTTGGTCAGATCCAGATTATAATGGTTTGCCTGTATGATACCATAAATTTCCTCTGCGTAGGACTTCAAACAGTTTTTTATGACGTCCTGATACTGCTTCGGGCAGTCATAGCTTCCTGTTCTCATAAATGCTTCTGTAATGTATGCCGGTACCCCTGCCCCTGTTTTGGCAATGGCTTCCTCATTGACTTTTCCGATACAGTACAAAGCTGCCTTATCCGAAATCGAATACTTCCCGTCCGGCATTCCGTCAACAAACTCTACCAGGTCGGTAGTTCCTCCACCAATATCTACTAAAAGGCAATAGCCGGGAACTGCTTCTAAAAGCGTATGGATCACCACATGCCCCTGCATAAAAACAAACACATTTTCCAAAGACACATGATAATGTACTCCTTCATAACGGAAATGCAGTTCCTTTGTCTTTAACAGATATTTCTTAAAACTTTCTTTCTGCTGCTGAAATCTTCTAGGCGGAAGGGCAGCTCCCATTTTTACGGAAGCGTCTGTCAGTCCCCGGCAGCGCATTTCCTGTGCCAGTGCTGCAAGGGTAAGAAGATAATAATTTTCATTCTCTGTCTTATCCACACACTCCTTTTCCGGTACTTTCCCTCCCACATAATAAAACTGGTTCTGGTATTCCAGAATATGTTCCAGGCTGTCCGGCCTTGCCTGTAAAGGCTGGATTGCTGCTGAAAATACAGTATTTGCAGTTTTCATGTTACGGTTTCCATGATCAATTCCAATAATCATTTTAGTTTCCACGTTCTTATCCTCCTGAAAGTTATAGTTTGTATTTTATCTTGTTCTCTTTGGTTCTTGACCTGTTTCTTTCTTTTCTTTATCTATCACATGAAGTTTTTCAAACAGTTCCCCCATCACAGCTTCCATTTCCTGAAACTTCATTTCATCTGGCATACACAGAAAAACAATCACTGCATCAGTCAGACGTTCCCCATTCTCTTTCCGGTAAAGTTCCGTATAGGAACCCCAACAACCGTCCTCACCCGCATAAAACTTTTTTGTCTTCTCATTTACTTTTATGAGGTATTCTTCGGTATCAACAAAAATTTTCCGAATGGATACTTTTTGTAGGTCGTATTTCATGCTGTCCATATAAACCGGAAGGTGTTCCTCTGGTGCAAAATAGACATACATTGTGCAATAGGTATCTCCCTCCGTCCCCATCTCCTGTAAGACAATCCCGGCTTCAAACATTTCCGGTGGAGCATAATCTACTACAAAATCCGAATCCTTACCCTGTGGAGATTTTTCAAAACGCCCTGAATCTCCAACCAGAAAATGTTTGGGGCACTGAATACGAAACCTTTCTTCCCTCATTCTGTATATTCCTCCATAATCTCACTAATATCTTTTTGAAATAACCGCTGAAGTCGGACAACTACATAGACATTGGGCTTTTGCTGTCCGTATTCAATCCTCTGATACGTCCGAAGACTGATACCCAAGACAGCCGCAAGTTCTATCTGTGTATATCCATGAGCTGTCCTGAATTTTCTTAATTTTGTTACTTTCTATCACGCTCCTTACGTCTGAGGGATAGCTTCCTGATAAGCAAACAGATTGGATATATAGCTGTTTGCTGTCAATGTGGCATTGTATAAAGCGGTAAGCAGCACTGCCCGGATATTATTGGCTTTCCTTGTACACTGCTTAATTGAGTCTATCACATACTCTACGGTAAACTTATCCAGCTTTTTATACATTCCCTGTACAATGCCAAGAGGTCGTTCTTCCTGATTTACCCTTATGGTCTTTGCATTGGACGTCAAAACATCTACTGCAAGCCCTACAATCTCATTGAGCAGTTTTCTGTCAAAAGGTCTGTCTATCCATATCGCATCATAATCAATCTGATCTTTGAACTGTTCTTCTGCTGCCTGATAGGATAAGATAGGATTATCTCTATACCCATTCCCTATTTCTGTTGTATTCTTTTGGGTACTTTCTGCTGTAGTCTTTGTAGTAATCTCTGTATTTGTCTGCCCGCTATCAGTCTGAGGTACCTCTTTGGGTATCCAGGGCTCTGTTTCCCTGTCGGGGTATGCTCCCTCTTTGAATGGTGACACCCTCTTCCTTTGGAAAGGGACAGCCCTCTCTTCTACAAAATGTATCTCTTCCTCTATGGCTGTATGGGAACTGATTTTCTCTGCTTTGGATTTCTCTCTTCTTTTTTCAAAGGAAACCGGATCTGCTCCTGTTTCTTCTGGATAAGTCAATTCTTTTAATCGGTCTACGATCAATTCCAGATACAAAACATTATTTACAACAATCCCATTCATGGAAATGGTTCTAAATACCCGTTTTACCACACCCAGCTTCTCTAAAAATACCACTGCATTTGTCGCTTCTTTCTTGGAAATCCCAAACTGTTCGCTGATCTGCTGGTAACTTCTCTGAAGAAAGTCTGACTTAAATTTCTTTCTTACCCCAATGACCTGTCCGGTTCCTTCATCTCTGATTTCTGTAGGCTTATACCAATACACAATATCTGCCAGTATAATAATCGCTGTCAGATTTGGCTTTCCGCTTTCTCTGATGATTGTCCGATACCACACCTGCGGAATGATATTTCCAGATATATTCAGTTTTGCATTTTCATCTACGATTTCATTTCCAGTGCTATAGATACCTCCATTCATTCGTTTATTCCTCACTTCCCTGCTTCTTTTCTTTTTCAAACAAAGCACTTATTTCTTCATCTGCTCTTTTGCCTGCCACCAGGCACGCATACCAGGAACTAAGGAAAATAGCTGTTACAACAATCATAATCACTTTTATCATCGCTCCGTCCTCCCAAGAAAAAAGGACCAAGCCAGCTAACAGAATCTTTTAACTAACCTAGTCCTTAACATATTTTTTTACAATGTATTGCAACCGAATGGTTTTTCACAAACTTGACCGCCTGTGAGAATGGATATAATTTTGACAGGACCAGTAGCAATAGGTTTCTATCTTTAAGAGCTCCTGCCTTCTCATTTCTACTATGAGAAATTCATTCCCGGTCTATGAATTTTCTACCCTTTATGGTATAATAGAAAAAAGACTAAATTGGCGTGAGCCCTTATTTTATAAGGAATCTGCTAACTTAGTCTTATTTTAACATGACCACCGCTGCCGGAGGTTCCAACCACCGCAACAAATTCGCCATCGTCTACAGAAAAATTCACGCCATCAAGAGCACGGGTAATGTTTGGCTCTGTGCCGTAATACTTTTTCAGGTCAATTGTCTGTAAAACGCTCATATAGAAACTCCTTTCAAGGCTACCCGCCTTTTAATGGGGATATTGTAAAACCTAAATGTCCGTGAAATGTTACAACGGTCAATTTGTATCACTGCAAATCAGGATGGAATGTTACAGCACTCGGACATTTCAAAAAATGGCAGGCAGCCAAAAGCGACCACCCACCACATACATACTATTTTGCGGGAAGCATGATGGAAAACTCAGATCCATTTCCAGGCACAGAAACCACCTTAATATAACCACCCTGTCTCGTTATGATCTCGCGGGTAAGGTACAATCCTATGCCGACGCCGGGCTTGCTATGTACTTCTTCCTCGCGGTAAAAGCGCCGAAAAATAGCTGCCTGATTGCTTTCAGAAATTCCTTTACCATTATCAGCTACTTTAATCTCCACATACATTTCCCATTGTACGACTGATACGGAGATTTTTCCGCCAACCGATGTGTATTTCACCGCGTTATCCAAAAGATTAAAGAGTGCTTCGACCGTCCACTTGCTGTCATGGGAAAGCATCAATTCTTCCGGACAGTTTACGGACACAGAAATCTCTTTTTTCTCTGCGGCATATACGATTCCACTCATGGCCTGCGCCACTGTGTCATATAGGCTGCTTACTTTCTTCTCCAACTGGATTACGCCTGTTTCCAACCGGGATGTTTTCACAAGTGCCTGAAAAAGAAAATTCAGCTTATCTGTCTGTGTACGGATTCCACGAATAAAGTCCGTGCGCTCTGCCTCAGTCATAGGCTTTTCCAACAGTGTGTCTGTTGCTATTTTCAAATTGCTTACGGGGGTTTTCACCTGATGGGAAATATCCGATACAAGTGACTGCAATTCCTGCCGATCTTCTTCCACCCGGCGACGATCCTCCTGCATGATCTGATATAGCCTTGCCAGCCTGTGACCAATTCTGGCAAGCTGTGTCTCACTGTCCTCGGAAAGAGAGATGCCTTTATTTCCGGCAATCATATGATCTAAGGTCCCGCATAGATCGGAGGTAAAGAGAGCGAGTTTCTTTCCCAATATTTGTGTCAAAGCAAGAAGCCACGCAAGGGCGCACAAAATCTGCACAGCACCGACAGCTAACACCGCAGCTTGCTCTGTTATATAATATAAAATGGCAGCGGCCACGGTCATGGAGAGGATAAGTCCTATTATCACATAAAAAAATAACCGCTTTACTGAAAGACCTTGCAACTTCACTTTGCTTCGCCTCCTGTCCATTGATACCCCAAACCATAGATTGTCTTGATGTAGGGCGCACCGCCATCGGATTCTATCTTGCTGCGGATTCTGCTCACAGAAGTTGTCAGCGTGTGTTCGTCTACAAAACGCTCGTCAATATCCCATAGTTTTTCTA
Organism: Ruminococcus sp. J1101004sp1_RTP21198st1_B9_RTP21198_201120; assembly: GCF_040924245.1. NCBI lineage: Bacteria > Bacillati > Bacillota > Clostridia > Eubacteriales > Oscillospiraceae > Ruminococcus > Ruminococcus sp. J1101004sp1_RTP21198st1_B9_RTP21198_201120. The sequence continues at coordinate 42,457 of NZ_JBCOMI010000026.1, forward strand.
ATAACTGTCTGCGCGTCAATACCTGTTTTGGGTTTCTGCGGAACAGATTCAGCATCTTAAATTCCATTGCTGACAGGGTTAGTGAGATGCCGTTTAGTGAAGCGGAATGCTCTGAGAAATCCAAGAATAGCCGCCCATCGTCGTAAACTTCCTTTGCAGACTTATGATGTTCCAACAACGAAAACATCGCTTTGATTTTCCTCTGCAAGGTTCCTACCAAAAAAGGTTTTGTAATATAATCTACTGCACCAACTTCATATCCTCGTATTTGGTCGCTCTCTTGATCGTTGGCAGTCAAAAAAATCACAATTGCATCCGGGCAGTTAGGCTTTACGAGTTTGCACAGTTCAAAGCCGCTGCCATCGGGGAGATTGACATCCAGCAGTATCAAATCAAATTCCCGCTGACGAACAGCTTCAGCAGCGGTTCTGAAATTTAGGGCAGAAGTCACGCCGTAACCGTCTGCTGTCAGATTATAGGACAGCATCTTATTCAAAAAGCTGTCATCCTCAACAATCAAAATTTGCTTCATATCCTCACTTCCTTTGTATCTACAGTATAACAGGCAAATGTCCGTGAAATGTTACATATCCGTAGATTTGCTAATTTTCAGTTGCCCATCAACGTGCTTTTCTGCGTCCTTTGGTATCAGCCACATACGGCTGAGTCTTGCTGCGCCAGATATGCGGTTTTCTTCGCACAACTTCTGTACTTGCCGCTCAGAGATACCCCCACTTTTTCGCCGCTTCTGGAGCAGAGATATATTCGAGCATTATAGTTTCCTCCAGCAAATCAATTTGGCATTTATTATATATGGCCAGCTGAATGATTACAAGAAAGAAAATGCGAATTATTTAAGCTAATTATATGAATACGCAGGACATTTTCTGTGGAAAAGAGGAATTGCAAAATGTAGCTGGGTGATTGAATATGTCTAAAAGAAGCTGCCCACTACGGACAGCCTCTTCTCTATAATAAGATTTTCATTACTGATATATGTCCACCAATCCTGTTTTTAACATTGAATCTGAAAACTCATATGTAGCTCCATCACCATTAAGACTCAGATACATATTATTCAAGTCATTCTCATTTACGATCCATGCCATATTCACCTGTATACTCTCACCAGGTTTTAATGAAGAAATATAGTTTCCTCCATTTCCATAATCCTCTGATATACTGTTGTATGTCATTTCAGCTGTACGTGCAACACCATCCCATATAACACGGTCGTAGTCATCTCCGGACTGTTCTGTCGGATCGTAAATTTGATATGATCCATCTTCATGGTCCATCAACAGCAATGTACCAATATAAAGCATATGGTTAATTTCTTCATCTGACTTATTGGTATAAGTAACTGTCGCATAGACGAGCTTTTGTTTCACACTTTCTGTTTTTACAATCTCATCCACTGAATCAATGCCATTACCGAACTTAATATAAGACAGCGTATTATTTACTAAATTTCCATCAGTTCCAACTGCATCAGTCCATTCTTGGATTTTGAGATATACAGATAAAAGTTTGCTTTTGCATAATCCTCTCTTTCCTGAACGTACTCCCTATAACTTGTGCTAACTACAGTTTCCGCCCCGATTTTCTCTGCTTTTTTCTCCGCCAAATGGATAACGTTTTCCATAACCATGCTAAGCTGTCCTGCAGGTATCCCGGCATAATATGAATGTTTCAAAAACAAGACCAGTTATTCAGTTTCTCCCACATCCGGCGTTTCTTTTTCCTGCTCTTTTAACATATCAACAAACTCTACCTCTTGCCCGCTCTCACTTTCTGGATTCTGATCGCTTTTTTTCGTCAACCGCAGGATTGCCCGGAACACGGTTTTACCCTACACAAAGGCAAAGATTACTTTTTTGTTGGAATCAAAGATTCAAATTTACTTTCACTCAACATATCCTATTACACGCTCTCTTAAATAAATTTTTCCATCTTCTATATCAATTACCTTGTACTTACGCAGTGTTCTCAGCGCCTTTTTACATTTCACTCCATCCGGGCAGCTTTCCATTTTTTCTTCACACCAAATTTTAAACTCATCCTGAAAATCTTCCTCATCAATTCCTCTTTCATAGCAATTTTTCTGATGAAGGAAATACAATATATAAGCTTCGTTTTTTCCAATCTCCTGTTTCGTAGATTTCTGGATAAAAAATGCCCCAACAATCAATAATTGCAAATAATTGAAGAAGCTTTCCGGCAGACTAACCGATGCTGCCAACTCCAGAGCTGCAACGATTGCTTTTTTGAGATCCAGTCGTACATTTCCCAGTTTATAGGAGGCTGCTTCCTCTCCCAGAAAAACCATTCCTTTCCTCTCGTCATCCGGGATTACTGTGATGTACCTATCTGCAAGGTCACTCCCTGCCTTTTCACCAAGCCCAAGAACTTCTGCTTCCTGCATCAGCCCGCTTTTTAACCAGTTATCATACTCTATCGCATCCTGCCTTGTCATACTTTTACACACCGCATTCTATTTCTTCTCTCCGTATGGAGGATCTTATCCAATTTTCCACGTTCCATTTTCAATAAAACCTGGTCTTTATATTCATCATAAACATCAAGGAACCCGCTATATAAGTGATTTCCATCCACTGTATCAAAGTCATATTCATCTTTATTCACAACTGCAAACAACCGGTTTTTTCTATCAACCGGCCAGGGATGCTGTGGATCGGAAAGCCTTGATTTGTACAGTACCCGGTCTGTATAATAGTACAGGTCAAAGAAATCCATATACATCATGGGCGCTAGATAAGTGTACTTTTCTAAAATCTGTTCTTCACCCTCTTTCTCCATAATGATTTTCAGGACAATATGATATGCCATCATGTCGGCGTTGTATTCTTCCTTTTCCGGATGCTGTTTGGAATATTGTCTACCCGTATATGCCAGATATGCATGGGCAACTTCATGCGCCAGACTGAAAACCACAATCGTCCAGTAACAATCCTCTGCGAGTTGTAAAATTTGTATATCTCCGGATACCAGTCCCAGAAGCACATCATTCGAATCGGTTCCCTGCATCTTTCCGAAAATACATACATCATTCATCAGAAATAAAACATATTTGAAGCACTCACTGTAAATCTCCAGGTTTCCAAAATCTTTCGACCACTTAAACATAGATAGGAGAAATGCAATCACCGTAGATTCAAACAGTTCATCAATATGGATAAATGCCGGATTTTCCCTGTCATTATATATGTAACTATTAATAGTATGCTGATAATTATTGCTCAGTATGATAGAATCACCCGCATATCCATATTCCTTTTTGAAATATTCCTTTACCACCCCGAACATCTTCTGCAGGTTGTACTTTTCCATGTTTTTGCGTAGCTGTTCTTCCGTAAAAAGGCCAGAAAAGTTCTGCAGCATTCTTTGCATGCCCATCTCATCATCCTTCACAGAACTGCCGCCAAACCGAAACAGATCGTACATCTGAGGGACCATGAACTTTTCTATAAAACCTCTTTCCTTTTGTACCAATACATCTTTTTCCATATTAATGAATCACCCGCCATTTTCCTGCCACTTCTTTTACAATCGGAAACACGATCGGAGCCTCACTAATCTTTTCAATGATTACAAAGAATATTAAAAGAAAAGCAATCCACAAAAACAAATATTTTTTCTCTGCTTTGCTTACAGTTTGCTTCATGTCATTGAGCAGACTGTCATCCTGAAAGCACTCCCGGACATCATCCTCGGTCAATATCCCTTCATAAGATTTTTTTAATTTCTCATAACTATCGTAAACTTTCTCCATCTGAAATTTTGACTGCTTGTAGCAAATAAGAAGATATCCTACTGATCCCACCAGCACCAATTCCAAAATAATTGTAATATCCCTTGTAAAAATATTATCCAGCGGTTGATCTGATACGATGTTCGCAAGAATCACGGAAAACAAAAATCCAAACACTGCTATGATATTGGTCTTGAATTTATCAAGCAGATCCGTTGCATATTCCCCGGTTCTGGACATAATATCACTGATAAACTCCGCTACTTTATTTCTCATTTCAAGATACTGCGTCACATTATCTTTTAAGTACAGATTATAATTAGATTGAATAGAAGCAAGGATTTTTGTATCCACCTTTAACAGCGGCTCGTATTTACAATGCAGACAGATGATATTCCGGGCAATAATTGCCTTGTCAATGGAACTCCCACCTGAATATATCCAATCATATATTTTGTACAACACCCGGTTCCCTTCTACATCGTCTATCTTAAAAGCATAATCTATGGAACGCTGCCCTACAATTTGAAGTTTTATCTGCCCCTCCTGCAACATTGCATTTGATGCCACCATACTGGCTGCTAAAACTGTTTCCAGTCTAAAAAACAGTTCTTTAAACGGATTTCCCTCGTATCCTACTTCTATTTTAAAATCATCTGGAAGAAGCGCGTACACATCCTGATTATAAAGATAAGATGTGTCCCTGCATTCTGACAATCTCTGCTTTCTGTCAAAGGAACATGACGTTTCATTGTTCCCTGTAGGAAGGAAATACATTGTTTTGGTATAAAAGGCGTTTGCATTGTCAAACATTTCAAATACTATACTATTTTCCGCCTCATCCAACAACATAGCAAATATTTTCAGTACTTCATCCATTGGTAATCTGACAATATCTTCAGCAAATTTGTGAAATCGGTAAATAGAAAAATATCCTGCCGATAAAGTTTTGTTTATCTCAATCTTCGCCGAAATAACTTCATCTTCCAAAATTTCTCCCATAAACTCCCGATACTCTGCTTCTGTAGAATTTCTGTTCATCATAAAAGTATCTTCATTCTCGGATTCCAAAAAGATTCTGATTTCATCTCTCAATGGGATCTTCCGCATAATATCCGCCAATTCCGAATAACTCACTGCCTGCTTCGATTGAAATGTAAACCGGGCAGTATAAATTTTTCGGCGCTCTTCCTCAGTCAGATCAGTTATCTTATCCATAATATGGTCTAACAAAATTTCTCCCCCTAACTCTCTGCTTTCCTTTCAAAAGTCCGAAATGTCACATCATTATCTATACGAATTTTAAGATATCTTTTTCCGTCATTTGCCTGATATGCTTCGATAACATCTCCTAAATCCTCAACTGCACTGGTTACTTTAATCTGAATTCCGCTATACACATCATATGTTTTTTTCATCTTACGTTTGATTACTGAAAGAGAAGGGTGGAACTGCTGGTCAAAGTGCTGCTCTTCCGGTAATTTCTGCAGTTTCTGCAAGAGCTCCTCTTTCTTTTCAACAGTCATATCATTAGGCGTATAGTTCTTTACATTCCTCTCTAACATTTCAGAAAAGTCAAACTGCTCAGTACTGCTAAAATATAAATATATCGCATTCTGAATCACCATATGATCATACGGTGCCACTTTTTTTAGATTTCTGTTTAATGTATTTTCTATTGCTTTAAACGCTCTTTTTGTATTGCATTCATCGCTTTGAAGTTCTTCTAATTCCAAAAAGTCATGCCACCAGTATTTCGCAACTGTATTAGAGTATATTTTTGCACAAAACTGTTCCGCTCTTACATCATAAATTTCAAATAAGCATGTTTTCCATATCTTTTTCGTATCTTTTGAAAATCCTGATTTAATGCTATAATCCGTATCATCGAAAAAATCTGTATGCTCAACTTTTGCTAGCAGGAACAATAAATTTTCATCATGTTCAATTAATGAAAGTATCAGACTCCCCTTCTGTACCTTAATATCCATGCTTGCTACCTGCTCCTGTGCTTCTCTCTCCTTACGCAGCAATCGTTCCGCCATCATATCTATTCTCTGCAGGATTATTTCTTCGTTCGATCTGTTCTCAACGATTTCCAGAATACTACTAATGACTTCCCCTCCAACGGATTGTGTTTTATATTCCCGTATTGAAGTATTACCGTTTATATAACTAATCAACTGCTCTATATACTCACCGAATTTAGGCATAATATCTCTCGGCAGTACTTTGTTATTTTCATAGTCAATCACTCTAATCGCTTGTGTAATAATCCTCATGCGTATAGCTCTCCCATCTTATGTATCGGAAGAAGAGTACATACCATATCATCATGCCTGAAGTATAAATTGCCACAGCACTCTTCCCTATTATTTTTCATTAAGTATACCATATTTTGCTGCTAACCCCAAAGAACTTTTGTTATAAACATAACCTTCAAGTAAAGTCCCGTATACGAGCAGCCGCACTACTCTCGCTAATGCCTTAGCTGACATGGATAATGGGATAATATGTAGTTATCCGTTATTGGTATATGTTCAATCAAAAGGGATAGGTCGTAAAAATGGGGATAAATTGGACAAAATTATATGAGCTTAGTAATGAAAATAATAAAATTTCTGGCTCAAAATTTGAAAAACTTGTATTAGATTATTTGAACCAATATTATAAGGAATATGACTGGAAAAGCACAAAATCATCATGGGATAACAATAGGGATTTCATTTCTCTTATACTGGAAAATATATGGGCAGAAGCAAAATATAAAAAAGACTGTACTGCCTTGAAAAAATCAGATATAGATCCTACAATGATGTCAGGTTTTTTGAATGGAAAGATAGAAATTATCTTTTTTCTGACTAATGGATATTTGCCGGATACTTTATTGAAGCGCATTAAACAAGCTGAAAGAATGCACTTTTTTCGTGTTATTTGTATAACAAAAGTTCAATTAGAATACTGGTTGTATCTTCATCCAGATATATATGAAACACATTTTCAAGAAAAGTTAGATTCTGCCAATCAATATCTTTCTGCCGCACTTATTACGGAAATAGAGATTTTGGACTTAGTTAATAGTAATAATAATTTGCTTGCACTGAAGCAAGAGTTATATGCACAACATTTTTATGCTTTCGTTGTAACAATAGAAGCAAATATATCCGCTGAAATCGCAATTTTGGATGATACCTATCCTTTTTCCTTTATAAATTCCCCTGGATATGAAAATTATGAGTGTATACGGATTAAACCAGGCATTCAGCAGTTTAAATTTCTGGTTTATACCAAAAACTGTTATGATGGTGCTGTAGAGTTGAGATATAAAATGAATGATGAAATGCCATTGTCTTATGCCTTTACTCTAAACATTTGCTCGGATAATGAAGTTAAATTGATGTATTCACAGCAATTAGTATATAAAGAAAGAATAATCAGGATATTATCGGACAAAAACCCAAATGAGCGTTTATTAATTCTAGGTGGAGACTCTGGATTTGGAAAAACATTTTTATTAAGAGATGTTATGAGGCATTTTTATGCAACAAGGCAAATTATGTATTTCAATTTTTATCCTCAAGGAGATTACCGAAATGCTATTGAGATGTGCAGGTTGATAATCTACATTAATTTCGGAGAGGTTGTAAATTATTTCAAAAAAGAAACATCTACAGACACAAAAGATTATTATAAGGGGTTATTAAAAGAAAGGCTTGATCCGAAAAATGGAGATTTGAATCTAATATTAGAGATAATAGACGGATGTTATGATGAAATTCACGCACAAAATGTCAAGAGAAATATAATGTCTAACCGTCAATTTATTAATAAGGTAATTTTGCACCGAACAGACTCAGTGGCACATCTGGCATTGTTAGACAATACAGAGCGATTGTGTACCCCTGAGTATGATGCTGTCAAGAGTATTATTGAACATTCTATACGTTTTAATAGCACTCGCTTTTTGATTAGTTCTAAAGGGAGGGAAAATGACTGTGATTTTTATTTGAGCGGATTAACATCTGGTGATATAAAAAATAGTCTCTCAAATAATTTCACCAATTGGACGTCTTCTTTTATCGATGTGATTTATAAAGAAATGCCTTGTTGTCCAGCATCATTTATAGATGTTGTAGAAGTCTTGAAGTATTATCTGGATCAGGAAGATAATATAGACGTAATTGCGAAATATATTCATCTTTCTGACAATGCTGGGAATATCACTTTGTACAAATCAAATTTTACATTTGACAAACGATATTTGGAAACACTGTCTTTTATCTATCTGTTTGAAAATGGTGTACCGAGGGAGATTCTATATGACATAGGTGTACTTGAAGAACAGCTTGACAATTTAAAAAAAGCACAATACATAAAATACAGTGCCGGAAATGTGAAAGCGTATAGTAAATTATATAGAAATGCATTTCTTAAAGAAAATTTGCATATATGTACTGACTATATAGTTTGTTGCCTTAATAAAATTGTAGACAATGCAACTAATTACGAAAATTTGATTTTTCTTCCCGAAATTTATACAAAATATATTGAAGTCACCCCAAAAAGTGTAATAAATATTTCAACAGATCTGCTGGAACATATGCGAACATGTAGTTACGTTTGTGATTATAGAAACATGTATAATTATGGGAAAATTGCATACTATTTTTTGAATCAAAAAGAAGCAGTAGAATGGTCGGAATCAGATTATATGATATTATTTTACTATGGGATTTCTTTACTTCATTGTGACCGAAAGCGTGGCGCTATCGAAATTTTTCGGAAAATAAAAAATAGTACACCTATTGGTTCTAATGTAAATTCTATGGCTAGTTGCGAATTGTACAATAATTTGTATAGTCTATTTCAAATTGATCAATTAGAAGGTGAAATACTTATCACTTTAACAGAATTGGAAAGGAAAATTAACTGTCTAAAGGATGAAACTGATTATTTAGCATTGGATATTCGAATTGCGTATTCTACTTGCATGAATCGCTATATGATGATTTTGTTCATGCAAGATAGGATTTTGGATGCTACTGGTATCTTCGAGAGATATATTAAATATAATAATAACATTCCTATTTCTTTGTATTCATATAAGTATAATTCCATGATAGGAGAATGGCTCTTAGATTACGCACGGGGTATTTCCTATGTATGTCCGTTATGTGCGGAAATCTATTATAAAAGAAGCATTAAATTATTAGAGAACGGTAAAAATGAAAAACGGTATATTTTAGCAAAAATGGATTTTGCTTTCCTGCAGTGCGTGTATTTCGAAAAGTTTGATGAAATAGAAACAATCCATAACTTAACAATTGATTTGCAAAGAGAAAATTATATCAATGAATATTTTCGTGGATTCTTACGTGAAAACTTATGCAAATTAGTACAATATTTTAAAAATCCAGGTATCGCAAATTCAAAAGGAATTAAAGCAATTGCACAAAAAATGAAGGAAGAAGCTTTAAGTATCGAACTGGATTCTATGCTATATATTAGCGGACGTCTTGCTTATCAAACAGGGATGTATTTTTCTGCTCTTGACACAATTATTCAAGATTTTGTTGAGGCAAAAAAATATTTAGAACGGAATCTTAATATGGTTTCCAAGGCTGGTGGCTCATTTACAAACATAGCTTTACATAATTTGAGATATTATAAACAAATCCAAAATATCGAGTGGGGAAATATGGAAGGGGGTTACTCTCCCCACTCATTTATTTTAGATCCGCGGATATGGTGACAAAAGGACTTCAAGCTTCTTTTTAGAAATAGTCTCTTTTTTGTCCCAGTAATCCGCTCCATTTGTTGCTTTTTTGATCAATGTATTTGTATAGCCAGAATCAAGAATACAGTTTTTCATTGCATTCGCCAACGCATATTCAGAGGGTTCGACGATTTCTCCAAATAATCCGTTTTTTAAAACCTCACGTGTTCCAGGCGTATCACAGGCAATTACCGGTATATGCATACAAAGTGCTTCCTGCACGGAAACTCCGAAAGCTTCTGTATATGACGGACTTACATAACAAATGCAATTTTTAAAGTATGGAAAAGGATTTGGAACCGCAGGAACCAGGTGTACTTCATCTATTAAATTATACATCATAATCATTTCCTTTAAATCGTGTTCTAATTCTCCTTTTCCTATAATGATTATTTTGAACAGCATATTACAATCTTTTAGCAATCTTGCAGCTTTTATAAGCCTGTCCAACCCCTTTTGCGGAGAATACCTTGAAAGCACAAGAAAATACGAATCCTGCATTTGTTGCTGATGTTGTTGAGCACATTCATTACAAAATGCTGAATGTATCAAAGGATAAATAACTTCTTTGTTTTTGAAATTATTTTTTAAAGTTTTATCAAATGCATTTTGAACAGATTTCGAGCAGAAAACAATATTATTAAATTGGCTGTATGCATTTAATTCTTCTTCATCATTATCATATGCATTTGCAGAAAAATGATATTCTTGAAAATTAGAATGAACCCATGCAATTTTTTTCGATTTTTTATTTTTACTGGTACTAATAATTTTGGTGGCATAACTCTCTTGAAATGCAATCTCTACGTCATATGTATCATGTATTACGGAATAATATACTTCCTGTGGTTCGTTTTTCATAAATTGCTTATAATCATTTGTTTTATAAGGAAAAATACTGAATAACTCAATTTGATTGCTAGTATATCCTAGATCAAACTCAAAATCCATCTGCATTCTATAATTGTATAATAAATACAAATCAATCTTATAGCCAAGAGATATAAAAACAGGCAAAAAGCGCAACAGCATTTTTTCTGCTCCACCAATATCAAGATGTTTTGTAATGATTAACATTTTCTTTGGCATTTAAATATTTTGAATCAATGTATTCAAGCGAAGTAGATTCCCGTTCAAATCTAATACTAAGTCTGTCGGATTATTACGATTGCGGATCCAATTATCATTGGACGCGATTTGTGAAAAAGAATCACATAGAAATAAATATGGACCCGGATAATGCAAGGAAGTAAACGAAATACAGTCATATAAATTGATCTTTTCGTCAAATCGTTCCTCCAAAACTATTACTTGTTCATAATTGATTCTTAATTCCTCCAATATTCTTCTCCAAGCTGTTGAACTGCTTAAATTATAAACGATATATTCAACAAAATCCATATTAAAATTTATTTGCTGAGACAAATATTTTTCCAAATCATTGATAATATGGCTATGCCATTGCTGATAAAAGTATGCTCTTTGTCTACTGATATCAAAAGCCGTCTTTTGGCGTGCAACACCAGAACAATGATATGCAATTGCTTCAGCACAATACATACAAATATAACCGTGAAGAGACATTTTTAGTGTTAGTTCCATTCCTTCGTGAGAATTAAAATACGTCTCATTAAACCCACCCAGTTGCCAAAAAACTTTCTTTTTTACTGCACACAACGCCATTGTTAATGCTTGTCGAGATGCTGATTGTTTAATAATCTTATCCGTTGACTTTCTCATAGAAAAAAGGTGTCCGCTCTTAAATTCCGAAAACACATGTCCAGTACTTTGAACCAAACCACTTTGCGGGTATAGAAGTAATGGTTGTACAGCCGCGATTTTTTCATCACTGTTTAGTGCGCAAATCATTTTATTGATGCAATCATTATTCGGAAACACATCTGTATTAATAAAAACCAATGTTTCTGATGTGGCTACATTTACTGCCAAATTATTTACTTTTGCGAATCCTAATTTTTCCTTCAGCTTTATTAAACGAATTCTCAAGTCTATTTGAGCCAGTGAGTTAAGATAATCCATTGTGGCAGTACTGTCACAACCGTCACATGCGATAATTATTTCATCATCCGGTTTTACTGAAGGTAACAAAAACCCAAAGAAATTACTCATGAGTGCATATGTATTATTCATTGCAATGATATAACTAATCATATATATTCTCCTCCAACCAGCGGATAACTACATATTATCCTATCAAACAGTATACTAGATATTTCCTAATTTTTCCATATTAATAAATACCGTAGCTTTCTTTCTGACTCCACAACCTCCAACCGGACAAACTCATTCTCGGTATTCACCTCACAAATCTCCGTCATAACACTTTGGATATTGTCTAACTTGAACAAGAAAGCCTTCTTAAAAATTCTTCTTGAAAAAACAATTGAAGACACACCTGATACTCAATTCCCTCAGCTTTTGCCTGGTTACGCAATCTTGCCAATGTTGAAGCTACACGATTTTTCACAGCCATATTCCTAAAATCCCCCTTACCTTTTTATCTACATGAAAGACAGATGCATATTTTCCAAGTCTTCCCTCATTCTTTTTACCATCCGCCAGATAACACTGAATCGCTCCATTAAATACTTCCGCGTTTAACTTATTCCTGTGTTTCAAACAATCACATATCGTACGTTCCCTATCATAAATCTGAATTTCTGACCCTTCAATTTCTACAATTTCTATTCCCACAGAAAATTTGTCAGAGACCACAAAATGAGGCTTTACAATAGGGTAATCAATTTGAAATCTTCTTCTTGAAGTCTGTCTGTCAACCGCAATATGCCAAGCTGAAGGAGTTCGTTCTGTATATCCATAATAATCCAATGCACTCTCCCTGCACAGCACACCGTCAGGAAACAGTGCTTTCAAAATTGAAATATCTGAATAAGAATCGTCATCTATATACTGATAATATCCACGACGTATTTGCTCAATTTCACCCTTTTCCAACAATTCTTGTATCTTCTGATAATAATATCCCAATTGACGCAGATCCTTTGTCTGAAGAATCCCGCCTTTTTTTAAAAATGCATTTCTAAGGTCTTGATTCACAAATAATTCGCCTCCATTCCTAAACCGTACAACTTTTTTAAAAAACGTGTGCAGTTTGCCAATTCAGTATAAAAGAAAATCCTCCCAAAATCAAGTAAGATCAGTGAAAATATCTTATTCGTAAGCACATCGTTCCCTTGAAATCATCTATTATGACGTAACAGGCTAATGCTCATCATCTTCGCTGCAGAGTGTACGATATGCCTCTGCTTCCTCTGGCATATCATTCCTTTCATATATTTCGGCAACATATTCGGCTGTCAGCAGAACATCTCCATATGCTCCCAGTTCATTGTCTATTTCCATAGAAGCCCGATAATTTTCCAGTGCTTCATTATCCCTATGTAGCTTATCATACACAAGGCCCAAATTAAAATAGCCGATACTGATCTGCCCGTGTATTTCTGGAAGAGTCTCTTTTTTAATTGTCACCGCCTCACTAAATATATCCGCCGCATCATTAAGCGCTCCCATTTCATAATAAATCAGGGCAAGGTTATTCAAACTGATTGCGTAATCCAAACTTTTCTTCCCATAAATGTTTTTACGTATATTTAAGCCTTTTGTGCATATATCAATAGCGTCATTGTATCTTTCCATTTCCCGGTATGCAGTTGACAGGTTATCATATATTGTTGCCAGAAATACCGAATCCTCTGTAGAATTTCCACGGTATTTTCGGATAACTGTTTCAAACAGCGAAATAGCTTCGCTATACCTTTCTTCACTGGCATAAACCTGCGCAATATTATTTTTTGTTGCAAGAACCATCGGATGATCTGGTGTATAAATCTCTTCTCTTATACGCAGCGCACGTCCATACAACTCTTCTGCTTTCTGATAGTCTCCTTTACTCCGGTATACAAGTCCCAGATTATTATAAATATCCGATTTAAACGAAAACGGGCCTGACCAGATTTTATCTGCAATTTCTAAAGCTTCATTTAAATAATCCAGTGCCTTGTCATATTCCGTAAGTTCATAATAGATTAGTCCGATGCTTCCATAGGATTGAACAATATCCGGATGCTCTTTCTTTAATGTTTTTTGTTTTATCTCTAATGCTTTTTGAAGTAAAGAAAGCGCTTCTGAATATTTTCCCATATTATCATAAAGCAACGCATACTCATCATAAAAGGCAGCCATTTCCGGATGAGGCTTGTCACCATAGATCTGTTTCATCCCTTGTTCTGTTTTCTGATAATAGATCTTTGCCTTCTCGTAATCTCCCGGATATCCGCGTTCCCTAAAAAAAGAAGCCATATCGGAATAAAGTGTACTTAACTGCAGGATATCGGTTTTCGGATTCCGTTCAAATTTATCTGCCGCCCAGGAATATAGTGCTTCAGCGCGATCCGGCCGGTTCAGTTTTACATATATTCCTGCCAATAATTTTATAAGCACAACAACTCCAATATCGTCAGACGAATAATGCTTTTTCCGAATTGCCAGAGCTTTCCGCAAATACAAAAGAGACTTTGAAAACTGGTACATATTATAACTTACATCTGCCAGATTGTAGTAATCCGAAGAAACGGTAATGGAATCCGGACCAGTTACCCGTTCATCAATTTCTAATGCTCTTTGAAAAAATTGATACGCATTATCATAGTTTCCTATATCATAATAAACATATGCCAGATTCGTCAGAAACTCGGCATCCTGTTCATCACATAAATGATCCCGTAGTACATCGGAAATGGACCAAGAAAATGGGATTAGGTAAGACTTTTCTGAACCGTGTTCCTGCTCTTTGCATTCCATTTCTTTTGTAATGGAATGGATTACATATCTGCATTTTTCATATAGGCACTCCTCATTCTGAAACCGTATAGCAGAGGCAATTACAGAATGCATGATATATGTTGAAACAAGTTTTCCGTCACTTTTAAGCCAGCCTGTCTTTACCAAATATTCCAACTGTGACTTATGTTGAATCTCAATCCAGTTTCTCACGGCTTTATATTGAAATGGAATTGCCGGTATGACGGAAAGCTGGCACAGTAAGTCCTTATCCTGGATACGACATTTTGAAATCGTAAATAAGATTTTTAATTGCTCTGTTACCCTCTTTTCTGATTGCAATAATGGATGGTGCGAATCGACTTCTTCATTACTCATGCGGAACCCTTTTTGAACAAGCAGCTCATAAAACTCCTGCAGAGTTTTTTCTTCCATATTAGCTGTCTTAGCCAAAAGTTCCAGCATTACCGTATGATATTCTATTAATCTCAGAATCTTATCCAAGTAATGATTATCATGATTCCCAACATAATAATGATAAAAGATATCCCGGCAGTCTTCCTCCGGCAAATGGTCTACGGAACATCTATAAAGCCCACCGATCTTTTCGGTTCTGCTTGTTACCAGTATCCTGCAAGGCAGGTCTCCCACTCTTTCAATATCCCGATCCTGTTCGATCATTTCCACATTATCAATTACAATCAGCAGTTTCTCTCGCTGGGTTTGTATCCTGTTATATACATGTTCCCATGCCTCGTCCCTGTCTGTATACCCTTTTGTATCATAAAACGCTTCAATCAGAGAATCTTTCAACTTTCCATTCGTATAAGTAACCCATGCAATCTGATAAATACCCGTAACATCACAAGGTAAAGAATAGATTTTTTTCAGAACAGCTTTTGCCATTTCCGTTTTACCTATTCCGCCCATCCCATATAGAAGCGCTGATTTTCCGGCTAAAATAAAGGCTGTCCATAATTCGTTTTCAAGCATCGTTCTATCCACATAGAATGAATCAATATCTGTAGGCGGATCAGAAATATACTCCGGTTTTTTCTGCTGCGTTTCTTTATTCTCTTTCATAACAGCCTGCAACAATGCCAATACCTGGTCTATTTTTTTATCCTGCTCCCTTTGCAGTTTGCCACTCAACTGTATATTATTCATCATAAACATAGGATACAAGACATTATCTTTTATGATTTGGTTCTGAAAAGTACGATACCACTCCAGAATATCGTTCTGCTTTGCGTATGCAGAATAGCGGTAAAGTATGTTTGCAATCTGTTCAGGGGTTAAATAACCTTCCAGACACCATACGTCAAAAATACATTCGCAAATTGCAGCGGATACATCTTCCCCGGTTTCTTTGCAAAGATACTCCCCAACACTTTTCTCAATTGCCCCATATAACCTGCATTCAAACGAATCAGGCTTATCACTTATTTTCTTTTTCAATTCTGTCCAAATTTTTCCCGTACCAACATCTGCTGCTTTCTCCGTCAGATAGCCGATTACCGAAAAACCAGCAAACTCTTTTGTTGCTGCTGATATAATGATTGATGCCAGGCTCATGTGCATTCCTCCATATTCCTTATGACAGATTCATCATCAAATGATTGCACCCAATATCTTCAAGTTGCCAAATTTCTTTTTTATAAATTATCATACAAACGAATCAATCTTGTCAATAAAGTATGGAAAAATACCACTGAGAGCTAATTTTCTTATTTGTCCGATTAATTTACAAAACCACCGATTTTGAATTCCGACTTTCCACTGAATTCAGCTTTGCATATTCGAATTCCACATATACCCTCACCAAAAAATTTATAAAACTGGTCAGCACAAATATAAATTCTTCCGCATCATTCTTTTCCCCATCAGGATATTCGCCATAGGCGTCCCAGATAGCATCTGGCCTCTCGTGACAGAATTTGAAGCGAACGGCATGATGTATTCTTCCCCTTTCTTATGGCAAAAACTATCTTAAAATTTATATTATGGTATACAAAAAAGACCGCCCTTTTTTGACCGATCAACCAAACGCCCTTTATGTTATATTCTTATTTTATGCTGCACCTACAATGCTCATATTATTCCTAGGATGCATTTCCCGGAGAATCTCCGCTTGTTTTTTTGCTGCTATATGAATATAAATTTGTGTCGTTTTAATGGATGAATGTCCTAATATCTGCTGAACACAGCTCACATCCACGCCTTCCTCAATTAGATAGGTAGCAAATGAGTGTCGGAACATATGTGGCGTAATGTTTCGTTCGATTCCTGCCTGTCCAGTATACTTCTTCAACATCAGACGAATGGACTGCTCTGTATATCTGTTGCCTCTGTTGTTTATGAAAAAAAAACCACTCTTTTTTATTTCACTTTTGTTTTCTTCATAATACTTTCTTAGAATCATTAAAACAGAGTCATTACTAATCTGCACATACCGTTCTTTTCCCCCCTTCCCCATAATCCGTATCAGACCGGAATTAAGATTCACGCTCTCTTCTCGTATATTGGATATCTCATATACCCTGGCACCGGTTGCAAAAAACGTTTCTACAACAGCTACATCTCGCAAACGATATTTGTAGCCGACAACAGAAGCATCCCCTAAGCACGCATACATATAATTAAGCAGCTGCTCGATTTCTTCCCTCGGTATAATCCGCGGAAGAATCGTAGTCTCTTTGAATTTAACCTTTATCTTATGAAATGGATTCTGCGCTATCAGCTCCTCTTCTTCCAGATAATTATAAAATGCCTTTACAGATGCAATTTTTCTCTTCACAGTTTTCTGCTTGTATTTTTTATGCAGTCCAGTAATGTACTCTTCGATTTTTTCCTTATCCGGTTCATCACAACATACAATAGAAAAGTACTGCTTCAAGTCAATCCGGTATGCTTTCACTGTTTTTTTGTCCAGTTCTTTTCTATAAGTGCAATACTCCAAGTATGGTATCAGTTTATCCTGCAATTTCATCCTAAACGCCTCCGTTTTCCACCATCATATCATACTGCCATTTACAGTAATAGAATATTCTTCACCATTACTTTCATTTTTCTGAAACAGATAAACGTATTCCCCCAATTCAAGCAAGCAAACTCAGCTCTCATAATCTGCTCAAGCTGGTATAAACAGATCATTAGCATACAATTCTTCAGTAAAAGGCCAGAAGTTTTCTACTCTGCTCCTTCTGTCCCCTACTGCTGGGACTTACTATATCCTTCCTAGCGTGATCACAATCTCCTTCCAAGTATCAATCGTTCTCAGCAATTGTCCTGCCTAAACACAATACTTCTTTCAATGCCGTCGCACGAAAGCGTTTGCACATTTATTTTCGGAAGAAAATTCTGTAAAAATCCGTTATCTCGATTTCAAAGGATTTTCTAATTACCTTATATTGTCATACTGTTTCCTCAAATCGCACCAGTACCATTGGATAATTCCAAATTATCCAATATTTTTTGATGTATAAGAGGAACAGCATGAAAAAACAGGATTTTGAATACGAAGTGGCGCTCTCATTTGCGGGAGAACAACGTGATTATGTTGAGAAAGTGTCAAAGGAACTAACACGTCTTAATGTCGGACATTTTTATGACTATAATGAACAGGTTAATCTCTGGGGCAAGAATCTTACCCAGTATCTTGATAGTGTCTATTTTGAAAAAGCAATGTATTTTGTTCCTTTTATTTCAAAAGAATATGTAGAAAAGATATGGACAAGATTAGAAGTCAATTCCGCCCTAGAAAGAAATATGCATGAGTCACGTCCTGATTTTCAGCAGTATATTTTACCGGTACGCTTTGATGATACGAGAGTTCCTGGCATTGTAGGAAGTATTGGACACATTGATGCTAGAAAAATAACCCCTCAGGAAATTGCGCGTATGATATACGAAAAAGTGAAAAACGGGGAAAAAATTGAAAAAAATAATAAAGAGGACGTGGTGC
>NZ_JBCOMI010000027.1:0-59108 GCF_040924245.1 Ruminococcus sp. J1101004sp1_RTP21198st1_B9_RTP21198_201120
AATCTGCCCTTTTGAAATGAGTTTTTAGCAGGATAATATAAATGTGTAATATCTAATCTTAAGTTTATGATGTTGAGTTGAACTGGTGGTTGCTAACTTAGCTGATATTGCAGTATTTTTTATGGGATAAAAAAGTGAATATTATACTACTTTGTAATTATTAACTATTATTTGACACAAGCCATCATTTAACAGCTAAAATTTGACATACTATATTTTATTATACCTACTCATGAATATAAATTCAAGGATATTATTGTGTAAAGAAAAAAGTGTATAAATCTGGAATATCTATAGGCTGCTGTTTTCGCTTTGGCGGTGTCGGCGGAAGGACTTCATTCATATAAGGTCCAATCATAGATACGGTATCTATAACTTCCATCCGGGATCTGATACTTCGATCCGCTGTTTTATCTAGTTCTATCGGAAGAATCACCTCAAAATGGCTTCCTTCTCCCAGTTTGCTCTCTACCTGAATGGTTCCGCCCATCATCTGGATGATATTGTGCGTGATCACCATTCTCTACCAAGTGTTCAAACTCTGTTTCATATTCCATCCATAATAAACTCATTTTCGGTCACTCCTCTTCCAAAACATTTTCATATAAAAAACGTCTTTCCTCAAACAGATGAAAAGACGTTTTTGCTCATATCATTATCTTATCAACAGGCATGGAGATGTTATCATTGGACGCAATAAGAGTGCTGTGCAAATTATATATTTCTCTAAACATGCGTCAATACCTCCTTGCTGACTTTTCTTATATATATTTATAAATGGTCATCTTTACTTTCTCAATATCCAAAGGTTTTGCCAGATGTGCATTCATTCCAACAGCAATACATTTTTCAGCGTCCTCCTGAAAAGCATTTGCTGTCATGGCAATGATTGGAATTGTCTCAGCATCAGGATGTTTCAGTGACCGGATTGTTTTTGTCGCAGTAAGCCCATCCATTACAGGCATCATGATATCCATCAGAATTGCGTCAAAATAACCTTCCGGTTTCTCTGAAACATCCTGACCGCCTGCAGTCCATCTTCTGCAACTGTCAGATTTGCACCTTCATCAGACAACAGAGTTTTCGCAATTTCTGCGTTCAGTTCATTATCCTCCACCAGCAATAAGTTTAATCCACTAATATCCATCTGTGCTGCTGTTTTCT
This sequence comes from Ruminococcus sp. J1101004sp1_RTP21198st1_B9_RTP21198_201120, assembly GCF_040924245.1. NCBI lineage: Bacteria > Bacillati > Bacillota > Clostridia > Eubacteriales > Oscillospiraceae > Ruminococcus > Ruminococcus sp. J1101004sp1_RTP21198st1_B9_RTP21198_201120. The sequence continues at coordinate 1,165 of NZ_JBCOMI010000027.1, forward strand.
TTACTGTATCTGGTGCGGAAGCAAGTTTAAACGAAATTCTGATAATAAAAGTTGATCCGATTCCTTCTTCGCTTTTTATTTTAATTGTTCCGCCCATTTTTTCAATCAGGCCTTTTACAATCGACATTCCCAGTCCAATTCCCTGTTGTGTACTTCCAGAATCATTCCTTTCCTGCGAAAACGGCTCAAATATATGCTTCAGATATTCCTTACTCATGCCAATGCCTGTATCTGTGATCGTCCATTCATATGTCGTAATTCCATCCACTACTTCTGTATAATCCAACACCGTTATTATCTTGCCGCCAATCCGGTTATACTTAATACAGTTTCCATAAATATTAAGAAAAATCTGTCTCATATGCACCGGACTTCCATAAATAAAAGGATATCGAAGCCCTTCTTTTTTTGAACGGAACTGCATTTGAATTCCTCTGTCTTTTGCCCGCTGTTCTATGATAGTCAGAACATCCTGACTTAATTCATCAAAGTTGATGATTTCCTGCGTTAGCGGTACATTTCCATCTTCGATTTTGCTCATCTGAAGAATATCATTAATAAGTGACAATAGATAATCTGCGGCTACCTGCATTTTTCCGAAATTTTCCAGAACCAATTCACTGTCATCAAAATGCTTCTCAGCAATCTTCAGCAATCCGATAATGCCATTCAGTGGGGTTCTCATATCATGAGACATCCTGGAGAGAAAATCAGACTTGCTTTTATTTGCTTTCTTTTCACTTTCCAATGCAATTGATTTGTGCATGAAGTCATTTTTATCCAGCATGAGATTCCAATGTTCAATGGTTCCGTCTTCCTTTATTACTTTCTGTCCACGATCTTCGATGTATTTGTATGTGCCGTCCTTACAGCGTATCCGGTAAATAGTAGCATAATGATCGGAATGCGTATATTGATTTAATGCATCTGCAAGTCCGACCTTTACGTCATCTGGATGAGCAAGACCGATAATATTACCGCCAGAAGCGTCCATCAGTTCCTTCGGTGTTGCGTAACCGAGCATATTTGCAAATTGTTCTGAAACATATTTAAAAGAATATTCCGGGTCATCATTACTGATTTTGACACCGCCAGGGATGGATACGGTAAATAACTCCAGCTGACTTTGCAGTTTCTTCGTTAATTCCTCGATCATAGCCGTATGCTTTTTCTCTTCTTCCAGAAGCTTCGCATACTCTCTGTTTGATTTTTCCAGTGCCCTCTCTTTTTCCTCTAAGCGATAATGTTCTGTACGGTCAAGAACATAATTGACTGCAATGATATCTCCGGTTTCTTCTTCCCGGTACAGGGCCATGTGATCTTCTGCAAGCATGGGCTCAAAAGTAGCAGTCCTGGTCCAATATCGGAATGATATATGCCGTTCACCATTTTCAAAACGCTTTAACAGTCGTTCTCTGTCAAACTCGTGCAGAAAATCTTGAAGACCTTCTTCAGGTATGGTCAATGCCTATGCATCCACCAGACTCTGTAAGCTTGAATTTTCCGGCAAACCTAATTGTTCATTCAGATTATATTTTTTTCCATTAACTACCTGATACATGGAACCACGTACAATATTCTTTGTGAGATTGATCACGCAGTATCCATCGGCAATAGCAAATACCGACTCTTCCAAAAAACGGTTATTAATCATATCCTGACTCATACTTGTTTATCTCCCTGTAAATTCTCTGATACAGATTATATCCTTATCCAAATATATCCGTCAACAAAGAGTTTTTACATTGTAGAATGAAAATTTACACGCTCATCAGTAGTATTTGCAGGATTTAAAAAACAGGAACATTTCATAAATTTCTCAGCTATATGGCAAGCCGAGAAGTCGGGAAAATAGCAATTCAGTAAATGTACTGAAAAAGAGTGGGGTGAGTGGGGATAGTTGCCAATATGGGGATGTTGGGGTAAAAGAAAAGCCATGGTTCGTGCCATGACCTTTCAAAAGAACATTTAATTTCCGCTTGCAACTCCGGCAAGTTTTACTGTCACATCATAAGTAGACGAATCATCTTCAACAGATTTTCCGTTGACGCAATCAGCGTCTGTTCCTTCCATCCAGATATACACATGAACGGCAATTCCATCATATCCTACATTTGTTGTATTTTTCTATTTTATAATGTCAAAATACCCGATAATTCCTATGCATACGTCTTTCTTCATAGGCGACCACAGCGTATGCAATTTCAGTTTATACATCTGACTATTATTTTCCAACGTCGCTTTTATCTGCACAGAGATTTCTTTATTTTGTACAGATGTCTGGTGTAACAAAACCCGAATAGATGCAGAAGATTCTTTAGAGCTGTAATTACATTTATAAATATGCCCCCGAATCCTATCTAAATATTAGGACATTTCAAGAAAAGCAGGAACTCTTCAAAGGAGTTTCCTGCTTATTTTTATTACCATTATTTTTTTACACCAATTAGTAATAGCCATCTATGATCAAACATGATTTGTGAATCTTTATTATATGGTGAAAAACCGGTTTTTCTACCGCCTTCTAATTCAGCTTTCATCAAATTTGTTATCTCTTCTTGCACATCTTCCGAAGTATCAGTCAGTTCCATCCAACTTTTTAGATTCACCGGCACCAGAGTAGTTTCTTCGCATTGCAGTGCAAAATCTTTCTTGAACATTTCTTCAAATTCTTCCCTGCTGAGGATTCTGGTATGAGAAGGATCACGCATATTTTCAATCTTATCATCAATTTCTCGTAAAGGCTCCTCGGCAGCTTCCATATCCCAGACCACCATCTTTCCCCCTTTTTTCAAGACACGTTTCATCTCTTCAAAAGGTTTCTCAGGATTGTCAAAATGATGGAAAGAAAGCCTTGTGATCACCAGGTCAAAGGTTTCGGGTTCGTATGGAAGTTTTTCGGCATTACCACTTTGAAAGTAAATATTTTCTATATGACTTTCTTCGGCAAGTCTGATTCCCTGTGCCAGCATTTCTTCCGTCATATCCAGACAGGTAATATCCTTTACATAAGGAGCCAGAGCCCTGCCACAAATACAGGTCCCGGCAGCTACTTCTAATGCATGTTCTTCTCCTGTTGCTGCGATTTTCTGAATCAGATAGTCTGTATATTCCACTTTTGACATATGATATGCTACAAATTTTTCAGCCTGTTTTTTGAATGACTGTCTGACTATATCATTATGATTCATTTCAAACGCCTCCTATCCTGTTCTTTGTTTTCTTATAATACCATAAAAACGGGATAAATGACTTAACATACAATATAAAATATATTATATTTAAAAAGAATATGTTAAAGCACAGTTTAGGTCCAATAAAATACTGAACGGAGGAATATAAAATGGGTGATGCAAGTATTATTGCAAGACTGCTTGCTAATGGTCATGTTCAATACGGCTGGAGTGGAAATGGAGGGTATTTTAGCATGGGAGGAATTAGATTGCTATTATGGTATCAAGAGCCTAAAAATGTAGAATATCTATTTTCACTTGGGCAGACATCATTAATCGGAAAGATTGGAAGTGAAAAAGGCGGTTTTAACTGGTATGAAACTCATTGCCCTACAGGAGAGCCGTTCTGGCTAGCTAATACGGAAAGAATGATTTTTAGTAGAATAGTTCTATAAGCAACTGCTGATGATCGTCACAAGTTGTTTTTGGGGAGTCCGTGGCAGTAGTTTGGGAAGCTGCTGTCAAAGTGTCCAAAAAGATTTCTCTTAGTATACTGTCACCCCCAGTGGTTACAGATATAATTTTTATAAAATACATTAAGGGCAGACACCAAAAACCGAGGTCTTTGATGTCTGCCCTCTTGTAATTAGAATGAATCACCTGAAGACATATTTAGAATGGATTACTTGAAGCCGGGGCTTTTATTGAAGTGATCAGATCCATCCATTTATACATATACCAGTTTCCGTCCTTAGATGATTTATAAACATCGATCCATTTACCACTGTCAGAAGCCTTGCAATAGATAAAGGCTCTATACTGATCAGGAGATGGTATGGAAGGATTTGCCGGAATGTATATCTGATCTTCATCTACTACAGAATCCTGAGTTAATGTAATTGAATAAGGCTGTGAAGGTGTGTAGTCATTCGCCGGAGTTGCACCATTTAAGAATGCATTTCCAAGATAGAGATACTGTTTACTCTTTTTCATTTGCTCTGCTAATCTCTGCTTCTCATAAACAGATAACTGCTTATTGCATAAATATCCGATCATTTCTTCGCAATCTGTCTGATTTTCCGGTTTCCAGGTCCGAAGTGACATGACATAAAGAGCGAGCACCTTATATCTCCCATCATCACCGCTGATGTTATACTGCTTCAATTCTTCCACGTTTGTTGGAATTGTGCTGAAAGTATAGGTATAAGTATTCAGAGGAATCTCAATCACTACAGATTCGCCAGCTTCATTCTTGACTGACCGCTGCCCTTTTATAACTGCTTTCGAAAGAACTGGTTCAGTCTGAGGCTTTGTTTCCATGGTAACTGTAACTGTGCATGTAAGAACAATCCCTGCATCTACTTTGATTTCTGTTGTTCCAACATTAATTGCATGTACCTTTCCCTGACTGTCTACCTCTGCAATATTCTTGTTTGAACTGGTCCATACGGGCAGATGCTTAGGATCCTGTACGCTAAGCTGATAATATTCACCTTTACGCATGCTTAAAGATGTTGCACTTAGTACTGGTGTTTTTGCTGGAGCTGTGGTAGGTGTTGCTGTAGGCTCTGCCGGCGGATTTACCGGAGCAGAAGGTGTTGTAGGTGCTGGCTTTGCAGGTGCTTTTTTACTCTTAACAGTAACCTTACACTTGTATGTTTTTTTGCCAACCTTAGCTTTAATATATGCAGTTCCTTTTTTCTTTGCTGTAACGACACCCTTTTTATTGACAGTTGCCACTGATTTCTTTGTGGAGGACCATTTCACTTTCTTTTTTGTGCCTTTTACCTTTAAACGGTATTTCTTGCCCTGGGTCAAGGTAAGCTTTGTTTTGTTCAGTTTGATCTTCGCGGCACTTACAGATGTGGTATCCACTGCCAGACACATTACTACAAGTAAGAATGTAGTAAGCAGTACGCTGGCTTTTTTTAATGATTTTTTACCATTTCTCATAAGCATTTTCTCCTTCCTTATAAGCAATACTGTCCTTTTTATTCTTATTATACATAGTTGCTTCTGATTTGCACTAGCACTTCTGACAGTAATCGAAAAGGATTATAAAAATGCTGCTATGCATATATCATTTATTCATCTGCCTGCTCTGCCAATTTATTTCCTCTACAACGTATAACAATCATATCGAATCGCTTTTCCGCTTAACGTATAAGAAGGCTTCCTTCCTGCCAGAAAATCACTTTTCAGCGGTCGTTTTACAATGATCTTATCCGGGTCTGCGCTGATAGCGGCGTCGAAAAGGTCGGTCTCTTGGGAGCATGGGGGCTCCAGCTTCTGGATGAGCTGCAGTTTTTTGTTGATCAGGCTGGACTTTTGTCTTGCGGGGAACATGGGATCCAGGTATATGACGTCTACAGGATCCAGGAGTGCGGGCATTAATTCCACGCTGTTGCCTTCTGTCAGTTTCATGCGGGCAGCGATCTCTTTCAATACGGGATGCTTCTTTGCCCGGCGCAGGGCATCCTTTAAAAGAACAGCAATCACTGGATTCTGCTCATACAGAGTTACCTCATACCCCTGGGCTGCCAGAAGAAATCCATCCTCTCCCATACCTGCTGTGGCATCTATTGCCTTGCGCCCTGGCTTTTCTGATTTGGAAGCCCGTACCAGCATTTCATGCTGTAATCTTCCGTTGGTCACCCGGTGAAGCATATTTTCGAAATCCCCCTGATAAGCCAGACCATATCCGGTTAAAGAAACACCTTTGGAATTAAAAAGCACCGTCAGGTGCTCTCCCGGCTTTTCAGAGATTGGGGTATTTGTGCGCCTGGAAAAAGCTTCAGCCATATCTCTTGCGCCACCTTTTTCAAGGCAAACTACAATTTTCTCACTCATGTTCTCTTCTCTTTCTTTGTATCATATAAGTATTATAATTGTTGGCTTCTTTCATTACATTTTCTCAATCAGCTTGGAGTACACATGTTCTACAAACCATGGTTCTGTAGATTTCTTCAGCGCTTCTTCAGGGGAAAACCAGGCGACACCGCTGTTCTCGTCGGCTTTTATGGAGACAGCTTCCTCAGAATCTGCTTCCAGCAGATATGTTACATTCAGATGTAAATGGCTGGACACATATTTGCCCTTTTTCACATGTCCATCTACTGTAAGGGATTCCAAAGAAAAAATCTCCTCAGATACAGGACTGACATGGGAAATCCCCGCTTCCTCTTTCACTTCCCGAAGGGCAACTGCAAGTAAATCTGTCTCCCCGTCCGCATGTCCTCCCAGCCAGGACCAGGAATTATAAATATTGTGATAGACCATGAGAATTTTGCTTTTATCCTGATTTACCACCCAGGCAGAAGCAGTCATATGTGCTACCGTGTTTTCTCTGGAAAAAGCATTGGTATTATTTCTGATCCAGTTCAGAATAAGCTGCTTATCCGTCTCTTCTTGTTCATTGAACGGGGTATAATACTCAATTTGGTTAAGTAGTTCCTGTCTGTTCATTATAGAGTGCTCCTTTTTATTGGTCTTATACAATAGTATAACATAAGCAGATATTTATTTACACCTGAAAAGGAAGTATCTTTGTTATTCAAAATGCTGTTTAGCGTTTTCAAGATTGGTCTTTCCATTTATCTTTAGCAACACCTTTGTTACAGTCAGCGCAGTGCCAGATTCGCTGCACAGAATTCTTGCCTGGGAGAGCGGGATATAGATCTGATTATCTTCTCCGGGGAGTATTGCAGCAACTTTACAGGGAAGACAGGACACTGGTGAAATATTATTCCCGGGATTGTCCATAGCCGTGAAACTACTGCTGGAAACGGAACTGCTGTATTCAGTAGAACTTTTATTTGAATCGATACTGTCTAAGCATTGCTGCTGTGTCACTCCACAGATTGCCTGGATAGCTGTCCTTCATGCACAGCACAGAAGTAAACAAAAGCATAAAACATGTATATAAAATCGTTACGAATGTAATATAGACAAACTGGCCTAAGAGCCATTTCTTCTTGGTGGTACGGATCAGCTGATAAGGAGTGACTGGTGTCATTTTCGGCAGGTCGGAGAACAGCAAAAGCAAAAGCATGGAACTTAGAAGCACTGCTGTTCCATCCCCGAAGGTCCACAGGAAAGGTTCAATTGCCTGTACAGGCGTATTGTAGTTATCCATAACAACCATGATCCTTCCTGTAAGCAGAAAACTGAGCACAAATTCCAGAAAGAGGGTAAAAATCACTTTGGGATTACGGAAAAAGCCGAAGAAATTGTAGCGAACAATTCCAAGTGTCTGCTTCATATCAGTATCCCAGACTACGGTCTATAATACTTCCGTCTACTGCATTGATGGTAAGAAAGCTCCAGGTAGGCCAATCTGTCGTATCTGAGTAGGTTTCGCCATCATATTCGGAGTCAATCTTGCGGGATCCGAAGAAATCCCAGACAGGAACCAGAAGACCGGTATGGGAATCTGTGGATGGCTCATAAATTCTGGCATAGCCAAGAACGATACGGTCAATATTGAATACCCTGGAATTTTCATAGGTAAGGTTGTCCGCGTTGGTGACGATCATCATTTTTTCGTAGATATTCATGATCTCGCTGAATGGAAGCAGGTTTAAATTCTCAGTCTTAGTTTCTCCGATGGTGTATGGATTACAATAAGTCATGCTGTCGATTCCGTCTGCATTTACATAAAAATAAAGGTTTTCGTAAGCCCAGGTTTCCATAGTACTGTCCATGTCTTCAAGCGCTCCACCTGCATCCATGGTATAGGTAAGTGGAGTTCCATTTATGGTACGGCTGTAGTAGATAACATAACCACTTCCGAGATAACTGGAGTTATCATCTGTTCCAATGGACGTCTGAATCGCATAATCCCATCCGCATTGGTTTAAATCGTCAAGGCCCATGGCATCTGCTTTTTCCTGGGCTAATTTCTTCGCGTCATCCAACGAAATTCCAATAGATTTTTCGGTAGGTTTTTCATATGGACTGCTGCTGGAATAATCGGACCAGACAGCGTCAGAAGGGATTTCTTTACCGTCTTTTTGGGCTATCTTCTGGATTCTTACTTCCAAAGAATAGGCTCCCCAGGAAGAGGTACGATAAGAATATTGGGAGCCGTCATCTAACTGGGCGATACCGGTAAAAGCATTGTCTTCCATAACTTCACCAGTATTGCTGTATGTCTGTACTCCCACGGCAGGTCTTCCTTCTACCAGATTTCTAGTCTCAGGTGCAGATTCATACTGGTTTTCCCAATAATCAATGTCATCGTAAATATCATATATGAGATTGCCATTATCATCGGTTCCCCAATTATTAGGATCCAGATTTCCGTTGGCAACATCTTCTTTTAATTCGTCGATTTTTTTCTTGATCTCATCCTTTGTCTGTACGTAATAGCTGTCTGCAGTGTAAATCTTCGCATTTGAGAAAAAGGCATCTGTGATACCATCAAGAAGATCCTGTGTGACTGCAGCTGGTGTAACAGAAATTGCAGATATCTTTTCCACATCTGGTATTTCTACTGCCGCATCCGTATTTACCACAAGCTTGGATGTGTCGTCTGTTACTTGACTTTTGTAAGTCTCAGGCGCATTGATCAGGTCGCGGATAGTGGTTCTGGCAGCTGAGGCATTATCCGGGTGAACGTCAGTGGAGGCAGCAGTATCACTTGTACCAGTATTTTCAGAAGCAGTTGTCTGATCAGCGGAGGAGGCATTTCCTGCCATATTGACATCCTTGTCATCCGCTTCTTTGTAAGAATCCAGTGCTTTATTTCCCTTCTGCCTTACAAGGGAAGATTCTGGTGTCTGTGCACATCCCGCTAACATTCCCATGCAGAGAGTAAGTCCAATCATTCTTTCTATATTCTTTCTCATTTGTTTGAAGTCTCCCTTTCGATGTTTGAACATAACCGGAGATTTAGGGGAACGGGTGTTTGATATTGCTCATAGTAATCACCGGTCATGTTCTGATATAGATTATAGTACTTGGAATTACACCAAATCTTCCGTAAATTGTAACTGAATTGTAATCTGGCAAGAATTTCTTTACCATTCAATGAATACACAGGTTCCCTTTCCTATTTCACTTTCAATTTTCATTTGAAATCCATGTATATCCGCGATTTTTTTACAAAGTGCAAGTCCCAGACCCACACTTCCATTCGCCCGGGAACGGGATTTGTCAACCATATAAAATGCCTCTGTCACTTTATCAAGGTCTTCAGCTGGGATTCCTTTGCCAAAATCCTGGACCATCAGTTTCTCAGCCGTCGCTTCCAGTATGAGTCTGGAATTGTCCGCGGAGGCTTTTACTGCGTTGTCAATAAAATTGTTTACCAGACTTAACATAAGATCTTTGTCAAAGTTTTTCTTCAGATCAGCAGGTTCACACTGAAGTTCCAGACAGATATTCTTCTCTTTCAGACGGCAGAGGTTAAGCTGTCTGGAATCCTCCAGAAAAGATTTCACTGAATTTTCTGTTGGGGCAAAACGTGCCTCCCCAGTTTCATATAATCCGGTAAGTTCCAGCATTTTTACCGAAAGTCGGGACAGCCTGCGGCATTCACTGGAAATATAGGAGAGAGCTCTCTCCTGCTGCTGTCTTTGCAGGCGCACTGTGAGAAGGGTATCTGCATATCCCAGGATAGAGGTCATAGGTGTTTTCAGCTCATGGGCAAGACTTCCCATTAACTGTCGTTGTGTATGGTTTACAGTGGAAAGGCATTCAATCTGTTCTTTAACCTTGGAGGACATCTGATTAAAGCTTTTGCCAACCTGCGCCAGTTCCGTATCTCCTTCCGCAGGAACTTGTATATCATAGTTGCCTTCAGATACAGAAACCGCAGCTTCCCTTAATTTTGTAAGGGGTGCCATAATTTTCCGCAGGCTGAAAAAAAGAATTGTTCCGGTTAACAGAAGAAGAACCAGCGTCAACATACCCGCCTGATAAAAAAGGATCCTGTTACTCTCCAGAACATCAGAAACGTCTTTATAAGTGACAATCTGATAATTCAGATTTGTAGTTGACTCTGTGGAGGAATAAAAAAAAAGCAACAGTGTTTTACCGTCGGCTTTGCTGATAAGGGGATCACAGATATAAGTATCCGCGTCATACCATTTTCCGTGTAATTCCACTTCTCCCAGTTGTTCCTGGATTCCCTGAACATCGAAGTCATAGGCGGTACCGTTGTAAAGTTCTTCATCATTCTGATATAGAACAGCACTGTCATGGAAAATCTGTCGGAAAGCGTAGATAAGAATTCGGTTTCGGACTTTCTCATCGGAATTAGCGGACTGACTGCTTGTAAGTCTTAATTTCTCCTCAAATTGTAAAAGATTATTCTGAAATTTGGTATATTCATAGTTATTGATATACTGAATACTCTGATTCTTCCAGCGATATGAAGTATAGAAAAAAACAGCGGAGGATAAAATCAGGATCACGCAGGCCACCTGTAAAAAGATTTTTGTAAAAAGCTTCAAAATTCCACCTCCAGTCGGTATCCAATGCGGGGAATGGTTTTGATCCTGTTCTGCCAGCCCAGCTTTTTGCGGATACGTCCCACATGTGCATCTACTGTTCTTGTTTCTCCTTCGAATTCTACGCCCCAGAGACCGGCCAGAAGCTGCTCTCTTGTAAGAGCTTTATTGGGATTGCGGACGAACATCATAAGGCAGTTGTATTCCATTGGTTTCAGGTAAATTTCCTCTCCATTTCTGGTAACGGTATGGCTTATGGTGTCTATGGTAATATTGTTAATCTGTATCTGCTCCTGTAAATTTCCATGACGTTCCAGTACTTTCTCCAGGCGGACCATCACTTCCAGCATCTCGAAGGGCTTTACAATATAGTCTTCGGCACCTTCTTTAAGGCCTTTTACTTTGCTTGTGATGTCGGCTCTGGCGGTGAGAAAAATGACGGGAATGCCGTAGTGATTCAGTTCTGGTAAAAGGGTATATCCATCTTTTCCAGGGAGCATAATATCTACAAGGGCGCACTGGAACTCATGATCCCAGGCAATTCCTTCGCTGGCGTCATTGCCGTCCAGGTAGCTTACGGTCTGGTAGCCGGTGACTTCCAGGTTCATGCAAAGTAAGTTATTGATTGCTGGTTCATCTTCTATTACAAGTATTCTGGCTTTCATTTCGGGTCCTTTCTTGTATACTCTGAAAAATAATCCTTATTTGATGTACTGGTTCTATTATACATGTTTTGGTAGTGATAAATGTAACCATATTGTAAAAAGCAGATATAGGGAAAAGTTGTGTGCGTTATTGATGGAAATGTGGCAAACTTTAAAGCTTTGTAGATATGGAGGCAGTCCTTATACAATCGCCCCACCTGAGATGGGTGGGGCGATTAAAAAATTATAGTATTTATTCAGCAGGTATTATTTCGCGAAGTGGTAACTGAGAAGTACAGAACAGTTACAAATTATTTACATGGAAATCAGTCCAAATGCATTTGCTACAGAGCTAAGCAGGATAATTGCTGCAAATATCGGGCAGAGGTATTTGATCATAAAGTTAAAAATCTTTTTCCTGCGGAAAGTTCCGCCTTCAGCTACTACTTCCTCCTCAATCTTTTCCACTCCCACTTTTCTGGAAATTAAAAGACAGGTTGCAAGTGCGGCAATTGGCATCATTACAGAATTGGTGAGGAAATCAAAGAAATCCAGAAACTGCATTCCAATGATTTTTACAAAGCCAAGCGGTCCATATCCAAGGGAAGAAAGAGTTCCAAGAAGAATCATGATCACACCAACAATAACGGTTGCTTTCTTTCTGTGCCATCTCAGTTCGTCCTGGAAGGTAGATACAGCGCTCTCCGTCAGGGCAATAGAGCTGGTAAGAGCTGCGCACAGCACCAGTACAAAGAACAGAATCCCAATGGGAGTTCCCAACCCCATACTGGCAAATACCTTTGGAATGGTGATGAACATAAGCGCCGGTCCTGCCTGTAAAGTATCCGGATCTCCACCGGAGAATGCAAACACAGCCGGAATGATCATCAGACCTGCCATAATGGCAATTGCAGTGTCAAACACTTCTACATTCTTGGTGGAACCTTCGATAGATACGTCCTTTTTCATATAAGAGCCAAAGGTTACCAGAATTCCCATGGCAATAGACAGGGAATAAAACATCTGACCCATGGCGGCTACCACTGTCATCCAGGAGAAATTCTCAATATTTGGTACCAGGAAATATTTCACTCCTGCAAGGGCACCTGGTCTTGTAACAGAGTAAACAGTAATAAGCACAGATAAAAATACCAGAACCGGCATCATAAATTTGGAAACGCGCTCTACTCCGTTTCGGACTCCTGCATATATGATTGCAACTGTTAAAAATGCAAAAATAAGGAAACAGACCTCTGTGGAGGTACCATTCGAAATAAACTCAGAAAAATATCCGTCTTCTGCCAGCTTCTGGCTGTTACCTTTTATATATTCGATCAGATATTTGATAACCCATCCGCCGATAACGGAATAGTATGGCACGATCAGGACTGGAATGATGGCATTGATCCAGCCACCAAAGGACAGCCATTTAGACTTGCCAAATTTTCCAAAAGCACCTACCGGACTTTTTCTTGTCATTCGGCCAAGGGCGGTTTCGGCGACAATCATGGAGTAGCCAAAAGTAAGTGCCAGAATAATGTAAATCAGTAAAAATATTCCACCGCCGTATTTTGCCGCAAGGTAAGGAAATCGCCATATATTTCCCAGTCCGACGGAAGCTCCGGCAGCAGACAGTACAAATCCCAGTTTACCGGAAAAAGTACTTCGTTCATGATGATGTTTTTCCATAAATTTTTCCTTCCAAATTCGTAAAATTTGTTTTTGCTTTTTATAAACTCCAACTCTTATGATGATAACATGGTTTTGTGTTAAAGGCAAACAATATATATAAAATAACAGCAATAACAAATAATACAAAAACGAGGGAGAAATTATTGATTTTAACAAAATAAGATCTTATAATTAAGATTATCAATTAACATATATATGTTATGGAGGGTGCGGATTATGAATGAAGAATTGTTTAACGAAGCAACGAAATCAAATGTTCTCACAAAGAAACTGATCGACCAGCTTCTTGAGAGCATGACCTACAGCAGCATTTCCTTTATCAACTGGACCATTGAGACTTTGTCTCTGATCAAGGCGCGTCTGCAGCGCGGAGACCGGATTACAGACGAAGTCAGCGGAGAGGTTTATACCTTATACTCTTTCCAGCAGTTTGTGGAGAAGAATTTTTCTACTTATATAGCAAGCCAGGTATTTAAAGAGACTTCTAAGCCGGAGAAAATTTACTTCTCTCTGAAACCGTGTGAAGAGGGATACAGTCTGGTTGCTGCTGATTCTGACAGTAATAAAACCTACTCCTGGATCTCAAGCCTGAGTAAACGTTTCTCATTGGTAGAAATGATCGCCACAGGAATTGTATATGTGAAAGATACACGTACGAATACTTATCAGCCATTTATTTCCGGAAATGGCAAATATTGTAAGTATGATAAAGAGAAGGGAATTCTTGTAGAAATTTAATTATATTAACTGCCAGAGCGTGTTTGAAAAGGGCTTTCTGCAAAAGCTCCCGCAAAGTGGGGCGTGCAGATTACGGGAATGATTTATCAAATACGCTTTAGGGTATCAGACATAACAGACGGACACAGATCGCAAGGACTGCTTTTCTGAAATTTCAGAAAAGCAGTCCTTGCAATCTGTGTCTATTTTATTACATTCTAAGTTTTTTATGAAACTCCCGAATAGTATCATTGCTGTTAAAAATAAACATTCCTGCAAATACCAGCAGGCTGATTCCTGTGCATACCACAGATGGGTATGGAAAACGGATCAGGTGAAGAAACATAAGGATCAGCGGTACGAGACCAGCAAAAGCAGCCTGAACAAGATAAAACAGATACTCTTCTTTTTCCAGCTTTTGTACTTTTACGATCACGGGTATAGAGCCAAGTACTGCAAGAGCGCCAAATGGAAGGACAAAATCCAGAGACCAGCCATGCCATCCGGTATATTTGTCCCACAGAACAGCGATAACAGTTACCAGGATCAACTGTATGATCTCGTTTTTTAAGATATTCCTCCGTTTGGCATAAGCAACTGCTACGATCAGCCATCCGCAAAGACAGCCAGCTGCGGCGAACCAGAACCAGTCCAGTTTTTCCCGTGTAAGGTAATTGATCATGCCGCAGAGAATTGCTGCTGCAATACAGACAAAATTGAAAACCTGCACGATTCTCTGCTCCTCCTTTTTCTCTTTCAGGGAACAGCCGGGGAAATTATTGGTTTTTTCTGTATAAGGAATTTCTTCTTTTTTCAGCATGTTCAGAAAATTTCGCTGAATATTATCCTTGGGAAGCTTGGAGGTAAATCCAAGAACCATTTCGTTTTCGTAAGAACAGGAACAAAGCTGCATGGAGTTGGTACTTGCGAAAATTCCGAAACGGTCAATGTACTGGTTATACTCCTTTGGAAAACGAAGAATTCCAATATTGGAATAAACAGCCGTAATGCTTCTAGAGCTTAGGTTTGCTCCAAGCATAAGGAAATATTTCTTTATTTCCAGGGGAACTGCACGGATGACCGGATTTTTCTCTAGACGGACATAGCTATTCATATGTCTGGCAATTTTCTCTTCTACCAGTTCCGCGGCAAACTGCTCTTTCACGTGAGCCAGAATTTCTGTAAAATCAGAAGTTTGGGAAAAATCATGTCCCACTTCTATCCAGCCAAAAAAATTTGCCATAGACTGTGAGGGAAAATAATTCCGCAGATTTACAGGAACCATAAGGGCAATGGGGCGATTTTGCCTGCTCTTGGGAATTTCCTCATGGATGGAACAAAGAAACATGGCTGTGATCAGAATGGTTATGGAGACACCGTATTCTTTTGCTTTTGCATGAAGCTCTTTTACCGGAAGTACAATCTCTGTAATATGCATATCCTCATGAAGCAGCCGTTCTCCCGGAAGTCTGACAGCGCGAGGTTTTTTCTCAGAATTTCCGGGAATATCCGAGGAATAATACTGGGAAAAGCTATCCTCCTCCTGATCACCGGGGGTGCTCATATCCGTGACTGGAAGAGAAGGCAGATCCTGTTTCGGGTGAGCCTTTTTCAGATAATTGCTTACTAGTTCCTGGAGAAAATGCATTGCCCCGGTACCATCTGTCAGTGCATGGAAAACTTCAAAATTGATTCTTTTTTCATAATAGCTGACCTGGAAAAGAAGATTCTTTTTGTCCGGAATATACAGCCTGCTGCATGGAGGCTTCTTCTCTTCCTTTACAATTGGACGAATATCCCTGTGTTCCAGGTAGAACCAGAATAATCCTTTTCGGAGAACCATCTGAAACAGAGGATATTTTTCCATGGTTTTTTCAAGAGCGGCCTGGAGAAGCTCCGGTTTTACATTTTCCTTTAGTTCACAGTAAAAACGAAATACTCTGGTATCATTTTTGCCAGTTACCAGAGGAAAAGCAAGGGCCGCGTTATCCAGTTTTCTCCAGTTCGAATATCCTTCTTTCAATTTTCACACTTCCCTTTTTAAGAATTCGTTCATATAAGAAAAACTTTCCTGCACATGGAAAAAGCGGATTCCAAGAGCAAAAAAGCCGTGAAGTGCATCTTTGATCCGGTGTACTTCTACATAATTACCAGCCTCTGCCAGTTTTTTTCCATAATCTTCGCCTTCATCACGAAGAGGATCAAACTCTGCTGTGAGAATCAGGGTTTCTGGCATATTAGAAAAATCTCTTGCCAGAAGAGGTGCAAAATAAGGGTTGACCCGATCCTCCGGACAGCTCTCATACAGATTCAGATAATCCTGCATTTTCACTGCAGTAAGCAGGTAGTCGGTGCCGTTCTTTTGCACAGAGGCATAGGGAGATGCGGTTGTATAGGTATTATATAAGGCTGGATAAATAAGAATCTGCCGGAATACCTGAAAGTCGCCCTTGTCTCTTGCCATAAGAGCAACTGCGGCTGCAAGATTTCCTCCGGCACTGTCACCCATGATAGTGATTTTACGGGGATCAGTATTCAGGATCAGCTTATTGGTGTAAAGCGCTTTCGCTGCTGCATAACAGTCCATCAGAGCCGTTGGAAAACGATATTCAGGAGCAAGCCTGTATTCCACGGATACTACAATATGACCGGTAGACTGGGACATTCTGGCACATACACGGTTATAGGTATCCACACTTTCTGTCACCCATCCTCCGCCATGAAAAAATAGAAGAACTGGAAAAGTATGGCCTTTTTCCACCCCGTTTGTCATGGCTTCTTCAGTAGGAAAATAAATCCGCAGAGGGATTTCGTAGTCCTCGTTGAAAATCTGGATATCCATTTTTTTCAGAAAAATATTCATGGCATCCAGCTTCTTAATGTCCACCAGTCTGCGGGAGGATTCCACTTCGATATTGCCGTAGGAAAGGGTGTGGAGAATTGCTCGCATGGTTTTGGAAATCATGGCCTGTATTCCTTTCTGGTTTTAAAATCAAGCTTCATCAGACTGTTCTGTTATGGAAAAATCAGTCTTCTGCATTAGCTGGCAGGCATCAGATAGAACGGAAGCCTTTTCCAATGATCTCGCTGCTGTTTACAATGGTAATAAATGCATGGGGATCAATCTGTCTTAAATGAATACGAAGACGGTTGGTCTCGCTTCGGGTAAGCACAGTCATCATTACCTTCTGCTCCTTCTTGGTATAGATGCCAAAGGCCTTCTGCTCTGTGGCAGAACGATGCAGGTCATTGATGATGAACTCTTCTACCTGCTCCGGATATTTGCTAATGATCGTACATACCTTTCTCAGATTCAGACTCTCAATAGCACTGTCTACTACAGTGCATTTCAGGATCATTCCAAGAATACAGTAAAGTCCGGTCTGGGCACCGTAAAGGTAAGCAGCGATCAGTACGATTCCCAGGTCGCTGACCAAAAGGGCACGCCCGATCTCAAGGCTGGTATATTTGTGCAAAATCATTGCCACAATATCAGTACCACCAGTGGAGGCACCGACATTAAATACCATAGCAGCTCCCACTGCTGGGAGAATAACTGCAAAACACAGCTCCAGGAACACGTCATGTGTAAGTGGCGAACTAAGGGGATAAATAGCTTCACAGGCACTTACATAGAAAGACAGGGCAAAAGAGGAATAGACAGTCCAGCCCATGGAGCGGATTCCAAGGAAGAAAAATCCAAGTACAACAAGTGCTGCATTGACGATCCACATAAATGCACCTACATTCCATTTCGGAAATAAGGTAGAAAGGATAATAGACAGACCAGATGTACCACCAAATGCGAAATGGTTGGGTGTTTTAAAAATAGCAATTCCAACCGCTGTAAAAATCAATCCCAGATTTAGAATGATAAAGAACATCAGGTTGTCTTTTGTAAATATATTCTTTTTCATAAAACGAGTCCTCTCCTTCTTTCAGTGAACTCAGTATAACGTAAAAAATGAGTTCTGTAAAGAAACGGAATCAAAGAATCCCGCAAGGCAGAATTATACAAATTCTGCCTTCCCGCTCTTCTTCGCTGCATCTATAAGCTCTCCTAACCGCTTATTGCAGCTTCCAACCGGCACAGCCGTGCAGATTATCCTCTCACAGCTTTCCATGGCTTTTTGCGCCTTCTGGAAGGCTTCTTCGCTGATTTCCATGAAGGGTTCTTCCGTGATCACCTGTGAAGCCAATAGTCTTGCCAGGCGGTAATCTACGTCGTTTGTGTAAAGAATACCTGCAATAAAAGGTGTATGCTCTTTCTGCAGCTGACGGAATATGGGAATACCAGTGCCGTTCCCACAGATTACGAAAGTTTTGGCTTCTCCGTCTGGTTTCGGAAGCTCAATACTTCCAAACAGGGGATCAAAAAATCCATTATTGATCTCATACAGCTCCTTGATCATGTTCTCTTCAAAAATATCTTCCGGCTTTCCAAAATGAGAAATAGTATCTCCCTTTACGCAGATGATTTTATCTGCAATTTTCTGTGCCAGATCGATTTCGTGAAGAGACATGATAACTGTGATCTGCTTCTTTTTTGCCATATCCCGAAGAATAGATAAAAGATCCAGCTTATGTTTGATATCAAGGAAAGAGGTTGGCTCATCCAGAATAATAATATCCGGCTCCTGGCAGATCGCACGGGCAAGAAGCACTCTCTGACGTTGCCCGTCACTGATGTTGTTAAAGTCACGACTGCCAAGCGATTCCGCATGCACCGCTTTCATGGCTTCCTCTACCTTTTCCTCATCCTCTCTTGAAAGGATACCGAGTCTGCCTGTATAAGGGTAGCGTCCGGTTGCCACAATATCATGACAGGTCATAAGCTCCGGACGCATTCGTTCCGTAAGAACTACTGCCATGCGTGTGGAAAGCTCTTTATAGGAAAAAGAATTCAGATTGCGATCATCAAAGTAAACTTTTCCACCAATGATCTGCAGCTGTCTTGTGATACTTTTCAGAATCGTAGATTTACCAGAACCATTTGGACCAATGAGAGTTACAATCTCCCCTTTTTTTATTCCAATACAGATATCATGAATTAAGGCCTTTTTATCATAACCGACAGAAAGGTTATCCATATGAAAATAGTAATTATCCATTTCAGTTTCCTCTCTTCTTTCGCAACATCATGAAAATAACAACAGGTGCTCCAAAGATGGAGGTAACGGTACTGATATTCAGCTCCAGAGGGGCAAAAGCCATTCTGGCAATCAGGTCACACATCATACAGAAAACTGCACCGCCCAGGAATGTTCCCGGAATGATTATAAGTGGTCTGGATGTGCCGAAGCTTCTTTTCATCAGAAATGGGACTGCAATTCCAACGAAAGAAATCGGTCCTGCAAAAGCAGTTACAGTTGCTGATAAAATACTGGAAAGCAAAATCAAAGCAACGCGGAAGAATTTGATGTTTACGCCCATGCTTTGTGCATAAGCTTCTCCCAGCTGATAAGCACCGATGGGCTTTGACAGCAGGAAAGTCAGGATCAGGGTAATTCCTACCACCACACAGGAAATGTAAACGTTACTCCAGCTCATACCGGAGAAGCTTCCCTGTGACCATCCGTGAAGATTTACAATATCGGAATCATCTGCAAAAGTTACCACAAAATCAGTTACTGCAGAACAGATATAGCCGATCATGATTCCAGCAACCAGAAGGGTGGCCATGTGCTTGATCCTTTTTGAAATCAGAAGAATAAAACCAATGGAAATCAGGGAACCAATAAAAGCTGCAATGATCAGAGTGTAAGAAGTTACGTTTACAGCTCTGCCAAGATAATAAATCATGGTAAGAGCTACTACCATTTTCGCACCGGAAGAAATTCCCAGAACAAAAGGTCCTGCAATGGGATTTTCAAAAAAGGTCTGAAGAAGAAAACCAGATAGGGATAAGGCACCTCCAAGAATGGCAGCCATCAGGATCCTGGGAAGACGGATTTTCCAGATGATGCTGTATTCTTTTGTATCTGTGGCTTTTTTCAGCAGGATATCTATGATCTCAGACAGAGAAATATGAACATTTCCTGTGTTGATATTCAAAACTGTGATCAGGCCAAAGGCCAGGATCAGCAGAATGAAAACCATAGCGTAACGAGATCGTCTCTTAAAATTTTCCATGTGGAAGCTGGTTCCAGCGGATTGATTGCTCATTTTATTTTTCTCCATTTTTGTTTCATTTACAACAGAACCTGCTGTCAGCTCAGCTTATGAAGAAAAGTCATATCCTCTTCACTTCCGCCGGTAAGCATCAGGTTCAGATCTGTGATCAGTTCACCAATTGTATCTGTATGCTGGTACATGGAATCATCAGTTACCCAGACATTTCCCTCTTTTACGGCTTTAAAATCAGCCATCAGACTTTCTTTTGCAAGAAGATCGTCTATGCTTTTTACAGACGCATCAATACTGGAGTTGTAGATCAGATAATCTGCATCTGCCGCAGTATTATAGAATTCCTCCATGGTAATGGCAACGGAAGTTTTTCCACTGTCATCCTGAAGATCTGCGAATACATTTCTTCCACCGGCAATCTCGATCATACTGGAAATATAATCTTTAGGATTACGTACTACAGGAGAACCGCTGGTATTGATGTAGAAAAACGCAACTGTTTTTTCCGTATTTGTAAAGTCCTTTAGCTTCTCAATAACCTGTGCCTGCTGGTCAAAAAAGGTCTTTGCCTCCTCTTCTTTGTTCATCATTGCGCCATAAAGCTTGATCCACTCTGTACGTCCAAGGGGCTGGCTCTCATAGCTGGAGCGGTCAGTGAAAACAGGAATTCCAAGAGTTTCGATCATCTCCTGTACCTTCGGTGCATGAAGGATCATAGTAGACTCTATTGCAAGATCACAGTCGTCACCTACCAGAAGCTCGTAATCCGGTTCATCGTATTTTCCCGCAAAAGTCATTTCGCCGTTATTGATAGCATCAGCTGCTGACTGGATATACCAGCCGGAAGCATCAAGACCTGACAGCTTAATGGAGTCTACACTTCCGATTGCATCGAACAATGCCATTGGGGAAGTGGCTGCCATGTAGATGGTGTCAAGTGGCTGCTGAAGGATCTGGATTTCAGGATCCAGATCATCAGGTGCCTCTTTGCCCTCTGGGACGATCAGATATCTGGCATCATCATGGATGTCCAGAAGTTTGTAACCGTCATTGTAATAATACACGTCAAAGCATTCTGCAAAAGACAGATCCATGGCGGATTCATAGGTCAGACCTGCAATTTCAGGTGCAGCATTTTCTTCTGATGTGTCAGAAGAAGTCTCCCCGGAAGCATCTGCTTCCAGGTTCTCCTCTTCTGCCCATACCGGAGTAATGGCAGTAAATGTCATAACTGTTGCTGCAAAAATACTTAAAATTTTATATTTCAGCTTTTTGTCATACATTTTTATTTTCTCCTGCTGATTATTCTTGCTACTGTGCATATGGTGAAGAATAATAATTTATTCTTCCTCATCAGTTACAAAAATTGCTTCGTAAGCTTTTTCCCACTCAGCTTTTGCATTGTCATCCTTTTCATCTGCAGAACGGTCCACGATAAACGGGATTTTCAGAGTAGAATATTTTTCTGCGGAATCTTTCAGAAGGTTTTCTTTTGCTTCTGTGTCTGCTTCCTCTGTCGGGAGAATATCAGAAGAAAGGATAGAAATACCGCACTGACTCTTTACAAGAGCTTTGTAATCTGTATCTTCATCTTTTCCTGCAAAAGTTACGGAACCATCTTCCAGAGCCGCTGTAAGGCTGTCTACCGTACAGTCCCCTTTTTCCATTCCAAGAGCAGTAACTTTGTCTGTAAGATCAAGCTTATCCAAAATGTTAAGAGCATCTGTGGAAGCCACATAAGCAGATTCTACCGGCTGGTTGATCACGATTACATCTTTATCAAGTCCTGCAGGGATAACAGCACCCTCAGGTACGATCAGGTATTTTACAACATTGCCCATGTAGAGCTTTTCTGTACCTGTAAGTTCCTGGGAATCAGCAGCTTCTGTTTTTGCATTTTCTTTTCCGGAATCAACAGTTTCCGGTTTTCTTGCAGTATCTGTTGTCATATCTACTTCAAGAAGGGTAATGCCCTTTGCGTAGTGATAAAGCTTAAAGTATTTTGCATGCTTAAGAGTAGTTTCGTCTTTATACTCAAGACCTGTGATCTCTGGTGCAGAATCATCCAGCTTCTTGTTTCCTGTGGAAAGCATGCTGTTGTCCTCTGCCGGGTTATCCTTGTCTGTTTTCTTCGGATCGTTTGCACCCTTTAAAGCGATATAAATGGTGTAAGTGATTTCATGAGCCTGGGACATTCTGGTTGTCATACCAATGATCGTATTATTCTGGTTCAGTGCTACCGGAATTGTGAAAGTAGAAGTTCCGCCGCCGCATGCACCGTAGTATTTATTTCCATTGGCTTTTACATAACCGTAATATTCACTGCTGAATACAATAGTCGCATATGCCTGACCATTTGTTACCGTAACTTTGTTACAGGAAATATTGACCTTTCCAGAGCCACCAGACCAGGAGAAGCTGTCAGGAGTATAGGTTCCATCTGCTAATGTAGTAGAACTGTTTACAGATGCTGTTCCGCCGCTTAAGTCAGATTCGTATTTGGATTCCTCTTCCGGTTTCTTGTCTGGCTTTGGAGTTGCTGTTGGTGTAGGGGTTGCTGTCGGTTTTTTATTTGGTTTTGCAGTGGGTGCAGGAGTTGCTGTGACTGTTGTGTCAGGAGCAGTGTCTGGCTGCGGATCATCCTGTACGTCACCTATTTTATTCAAAGTGCTGGACTGGAAAGTCAGGATCCTGTCATACCAGATCTGGTTTTTGTGGGAAAAAGCAGCAACTGCAATTCCATTGTCCAAGGCTTCAACAGGAATCTCATATGTATATTTGCCATTTGCGTCTGCCACATATGGAACCCAGGTGGAGGAATCAGCTGCGGCAGCTTCTTCTTTTGTTCCCAGACATAGATAGTCGTAACCAGTTCCGCTTAAAGTAAGAACAGCTGTCATTTTTCCGTTTTTGGAAGTGAGGACACAGTCAATTACACGGAACATAGATGAGCTGGAGTTAACTGTAACATTATAAATTCCGCTTGCACAGCTGCCTGGAGCTGGGGTTGCTGTTGGCTCTGGGGTGTTGGCTGCTTCCGGAGTTGTGCTTGGCATTGGAGTTTCAGTTGGAGCAGGTGTTCCGGTTGGTGCCGGAGTCTCAACCGGTGCTTCGGTAGGCGCCGGAGAAACAGTTGGTTCTGGTGTTGGAGCAGCCTCTCCATATCCTGGAACTGCCGGTACGGTAATCGTCAATATACCCTTTGCGTACCAGTTCTGGCTCTTCTTGGAATGAGGAACGACTGCTATTGTCTGAGCTTCCTTGCTTGCAGTAACTTCAAAGGTGTAGGTATAGCCTCCTGCACTGTTTTCAACTCCTTTGATGGCATTTGCTTCTTTATCGGAGTCATTGAAACTGCCAAGATAGATCATGTCATAATTCTGTTTTGCGGTAGAAAGTGTGACAATATATTTATCCTCCGAAACCTTTACAGTGGAACCGGTGATTACGAACATTGCAAATTCATCACCGTTTTCTTTTACAAGCTTGATTCCGGCATCTGTAATCTCATTCTGGGCTGGTGCCTGGGTTGGAGCTGCAGTTGGCAGTGGAGTGGCAGTTGGCTCAGGGGCTGCAGTTGGCTCTGGAGTAGCTGTTGGTTCCGGGGCTTTCATTCCTGGAACGTTCAGTTTCAAAGCCATATTTGTGTACCATTTCTGATTTTTCACAGAAAATGGTACGATGCTGAAAGTCTGGACCTGTTCACTGGCAGGAACCTCAAAAATGAAAGTATAACCATCTTCATTTTCTGTACCAACGATTGCTGCTGCATTTTTTGCTTCGTCAGGATCTTCTTTAGAACCAAGATAAAGCTTCTCATAGTTCTTTCCGTCAGTATTGAGGGTTATCTTAATTTTATCACCATTTAATTCAGCAGAAGAGCTTTTGATTTTAAGCATTTTATATGCACTGTTATCTTCCTTGTCAATGGTCATGTTGGAACCATCTGGGTTCAGATCCTCTGGCTTTGTTTCTGGTTTATCTGTCTCTTCGGTTTTGCCCTCTTCTGTTGTTTCTGGTGCAGCTGTAGGCTGTGGAGCTTCTGCTTCCTCATTTTTGCTTTCTTCAGCAGGTGATGCAGTAACCTCAGGAGTGGTCTCAGAGGCAGGTGCTTCTGTAACTGCAGGTGTCTCTTCCACAGCGGAGGCGTCCCCGGCTGCCGGAGTTGCTGTAGTTTCGGTGTTTTCTTCTTCAGTTGTTACGTTTTCCTGCACAGGAGTCTCTGCAGCAACTGCAGTCTTCTCCGCTTCTGTCTCTGGAGTTGGTGTAACAGAAATCTGTACATTTGCATCCTCATTCTCTGCCTGTGTAAGTACAGCAGGAGTGACCGTCATGGCGACGGAAAGGAACAGTGCAAGAAAGCGTTTTGAATTTCTTTTCATTTCTTTTTCCTCGATTCTTCCTATTATTTTATAATTTGAATAAATCCCAATTGCTTCTGGAGCCTGTTTGTACAATGGGCAATTCTGACAGGATTATTTCAAAAAAATGCCTGCTTCCTCTGAGAAAACAGGCACTAAAAATTCAATATATTGTATTATCAAATATATTAATGAGAATGAAGTACTTTCTTCGGAAGCTTTCATTAAACGAATTCAGCAGGTTTCCTGACTTACAGATCAACACAGAATCCATCCTTCTCAGCAATATGCCAATGGTTTCACTGGATTCTACTCCCTGTTTACAGTGACCGGATCGTTCAGGACTTTCACCTGATTCCCTCTTAGAGCGTGTTGAAAAACAATCTGTACGCTCTAGCAAACAGATATGTCTGGCACTGAAAACGGATTTATTCAATTCACCTCATTATAGCAGACCGTTATGTCGAAATCAATAGATTTATAGGGTTATTGCTTGTATTTACTGTACCCAACTTCATCCGTACGGAGAAGTGTTCCATTCTCATCGTAGACACTGCGGTAGGTTTTACAGGTGTTTGGATCGGAATGCTCTGTAGTAATTTCTACCGTATTATTGTCAGTTTTGGTTCCGTAAATGGATACCGTTACGGCTTCCTCTTTTTCATCGTAAGAGGCTTCAATTTTAATTGGATAAGCAGTATTATTCTGAAAACGGAAATCCTGACCTCCCCACACCACTGCTGCGTCCAGACCGTCCTCAACATAATCAATGCGGGCAGCGTGATTATGACGCTCAACAATGGTCAGATCAGACTGCAGGCATGCCATAAACAACGTAGTGGAAATCTGGCAGATTCCGCCTCCGATATCCTGGGCGTGTTCGCCTCCTACAATTACAGTTGCTTCCCTGTACCCCCGTTCCTCTGTACGGGGACCTAAAGTATCGTTGTAGGAAAAAATCTGCCCTGGCTGAAGCTCCACCCCATCACAGGCTTCCACGGCAAGCTTCAAATTGGCAACACGGTTTTCGGTACCGCCACCATATGTAGTATAAGTACCAAGAAGGTTCAGATAAGGAAGGGCTTCTATCTCTTCTGTAGAAACTTCGGGCAGGGTAATTTCAAGGGGAATGGTGATCTCTGCACCTTCTTTTGCTTTTTCCAGCTTCTTTGCAGCTGACTTTACATCAAATGAAATTCCGGTAACTGCCGGAATAATTTCATTATTTTTCCCCAGAGAAGCATCTGTGGCTTCTGTATGTACTTTTTCATAATAGGCTTCCAGATTCAGTTCCTCTGGCGGTGTCTTCATAGTAGGACATTCGATAACAGCTTCATAATCTTCTATGGAAATTGCTTTTAGAATCGCTTCTTTCAGTGCATCCATATCCGGACCGATTCCGGTTTTTCCCTTAGTGATAACCAGCTCTGTATCTGTAAGTTCACAGGAAGTCTGTATAGTGGTGGATCCCTTTGAAATTCCGGCATCCTCCAGAATCTTGTCCAGTTCGTCTTTATTTCGGGCTTCCGGCATAAGGGTGACTTTTTCCTTTGTCTTGCTGTTCATCAGTTCGATGCGGTCAGTTCCATGAGTAAACCAGGAACCATGCCCAAGAGCATAGGCACTTTCTACAATTGATTTTACATCAAGACCGAGAACTGGATAGATGGATACCTTAAAGTTCTTTCCGTTCAGGGTAATGGTCATCTGTGTGTCCTTATATTTTTCCTGAAAATCTTTTGAAATTGCGTCAATGGCTTCTTCTTTGCTCATTCCCTGAATAGATATGCCGTTTATTTTAAGCTTCTTCCAGATTACATTATCTGTGAGAAAATGACACCACAACCCATACGCACCTGCGAGAATCAGAAACATGACCAGAACTTTGATCACACCGTTTTTCACTTGTTTTTTCATGTAATAATTTTACCTTTTGCAGTCTTTTTTAGAGCGTGTTTGAAAAAGGCTTTCTGCAAAATATACCGCAAAGTGGGTGTGCAGATTGCAGAAATGTTTTTTCAAACAGGCTTTAGAGCAATGGGGTAAAAAAGCATGTCCGGTTTCCGGTATGGCATGCAGCCCCTACCTGCTCTACTTTTGCCAGAATTGTATCATTATCACAGTCAATAGTCAATGATTTCACATACTGAACATGACCGGAGGTTAGTCCTTTGGTCCAGAGCTCGTTGCGGCTGCGGCTCCAGTAAGTCATTTTTCCCAGCTTCAGAGTGGTTAGATATGATTCCTCGTTCATGTACGCAAGCATAAGAACTTCGTCTGTTTTGTAATCCTGCACAATAACCGGAACCATGCCGTCACTGTTTAATTTAAAATCTGACCAGGACATTTTGGACTTTAATTGGTTCTGTTCCATATTTTTAATACTCCTTTATGAAAAATTTTTCTGCAATTATGCCACCTGCTTTCATGCTCAATTGGAAAAAATGAAAACAAGTGGCATATATCATATCGTCTTAATTGTATTTCTGTTTATTCTGCCCTTAGAGACTTCCCTTCGTAGAAAGCACATCTGTAATACGAGGATCATAAGCTGCCGCCATATCCAGCGCCTTTGCAAAGCTTTTGAACATGGCTTCTGCCATATGGTGATTATTTCCCGGTGTTAGAACCTTAATGTGAAGATTCATGGCTGCCGTATAAGAAATGGCGTAAAAGAATTCCTTCACCATTTCTGTGGACATATCTCCAATTTTTTCACTGGTAAACGCACCTTCGAAGGAAAGATACGGGCGTCCCCCAAGATCAATGGCGCAAAGCACAAGACACTCATCCATTGGAAGGATGCAGCTTCCGTAACGCCTGATTCCTTTCTTGTCTCCAACCGCTTCTTTAATAGCTGTGCCAAGAACAATTCCCGTATCTTCAATGGTATGATGATCGTCAACCTGAAGATCACCCTTTACCTTTATATCCAGATCAAAAAGTCCGTGACGGGTAAAGCCATCTAACATGTGATCGAAAAATCCCACACCTGTATCCAGACAGCTTTTTCCGGATCCGTCCAGATTCAGCTTTATGGCAATTTTAGTTTCCTTTGTATTTCGTTCAACAGTAGCTTCTCTTGTCATGGCTGCTCCTTTTTATTTTCCTCTTCAAAGCGGACTGCAATGGAGTTGGCGTGTGCAGTTAGCTGCTCTGAGGATGCAAACTGGATGATGTCCTTGTGGATTTCCTGTAATGCAGACTTGGAATAATATACAATACTGGATTTCTTAATAAAATCGTCAACGGAAAGTGCGGAGAAGAACTTAGCTGTTCCGTTGGTAGGAAGAACGTGATTCGGTCCCGCAAAGTAATCACCAAGAGGTTCAGAACTGTACTCTCCAATGAAAATAGCGCCTGCATTTCGTACCTTCATCATTACCTCAAAAGCGTTTTTAGTGACAATTTCCATATGTTCCGAAGCAATCTCATTCGCTGCTTCAATTGCTTCATCCATATCTTCTGCAATAAGGATATATCCAAAATTCTCCAGAGATTTTTCGATGATCTCTTTTCTGGAAAGAACCTTCAGATAACCTTCAATCTCTTTCTCTACATTCTGTGCCAGTTCTGTACTGGTAGTAATGAGGATTGCAGAAGCCATCTCATCGTGTTCTGCCTGAGAAAGAAGATCTGCTGCTACATAGTGTGCATTTGCAGTTTCATCTGCAAGGACAAGGATCTCACTTGGACCAGCGATGGAATCAATGCTCACATGTCCATAAACAGCCTTTTTTGCAAGGGCTACAAAAATGTTGCCAGGTCCTACGATCTTGTCTACCTTTGGGATACTTGCAGTACCATAAGCAAGTGCTCCGATTGCCTGTGCACCACCAACTTTGTAGATCTCATCAGCGCCTGCTTCTTTGGCAGCAACCAGAGTGGATGGATTTACTTTACCGTCTTTTCCAGGAGGTGTGGTCATAACGATGTGAGGTACTCCTGCCACTTTTGCCGGCACAATATTCATTAAAACAGAAGAAGGATAAACTGCTTTTCCGCCTGGAACATAAACACCTACACGATTTAATGGTGTTACTTTCTGACCAAGCATGGTGCCATTTTCGGTACTGGTAAACCAGCTGTTCTGACGCTGTTTCTCATGGTAGCTGCGGATGTTTACAAGTGCCTTGCGGATAACTTCTAATAAGGATGCATCAACTGCTTTATAGGCTTCTTCGATTTCCTCTTCGGTTACACGTATGGTTTCCGGAGTTACCTCTACTTTATCAAATTCTTTTGTGTAAGAAAAAAGAGCTTCATCCCCTTTTTCTTTTACATTTGCAAGAATATCTGCTACTGCTGCTTCGAACTTGCCGTAATTATTAGGGCTCCGTTTTAAAAGATTTTCCAGGATATCTTTGGTAGATTCTTTTGTTAATCTTACTGTACGCATTGTGATCGATCCTTCCAATTTTATTTTATTCCAGAAAAAACAGTAATTTCAGATTACCTTTCGTAAATCTTCAATCAGCTTACTGATTCTTTCATTTTCCATTTTCATGCTTACCTGGTTTACAACCATTCTTGCAGAAAGAGGGCAAACTTCTTCTAACACCTTCAGTCCATTTTCACGTAGTGTGCTTCCGGTCTCAACGATATCCACGATCACTTCAGAAAGACCTACAATAGGTGCAAGCTCAATAGAACCATTCAGCTTAATGATTTCCACAGTCTGATGCTTCTTATTATAGAAATAATCTTTGGCAATGTTTGGATATTTGGTTGCCACACGGATCAGCTGGTTTGAATTCAGAAGGGGTTTTGCACTTTCAGGTCCGCAAACGCACATGCGGCAGGCTCCAAATCCAAGATCCATTACCTCGTAAAGCTTACGGCCTTCTTCCAGGATCGTATCCTTTCCGACAATTCCGATGTCAGCTGCGCCATATTCTACATATGTAGGTACATCTGGTCCTTTGGCAAGGAAAAAACGAAGCTTTAATTCTTCATTTACAAAAATCAGTTTACGGGAATCCTTATCTTTCATCTCTTCGCAGGTGATCCCGATTTTCTCAAGCATGGCAAGGGTTTTGTCTGCAAGTCTTCCCTTGGTAAGGGCAAAAGTCAGATATCTCATAATTCCACCTCACAAACCTTAGTTACTTTCTCTGGACGAAGGGCTACATTTCTGCCCTGGGCGCGAAGCTCTTTGGCCTTCTGGATTGCCTGGATACGGTTTTCTTTGCGGTAAGTGATAACCGTAACGCCCTCCTCTTCCTCCATTTCGATTTTTTGTCTGGAAAGAGCCATCAGAAGGTTATCTACTACAATGGCAAACCCGATGGATGCAGCAGGCTTGCCGAAATGTTTCATCAGCTGGTTGTAACGGCCGCCCTTGATCAGCGCTTCTCCTGTACCATAGGTATAAGCCTGGAAAATGATTCCGGTATAGTAATGATATTTGCTTAACATTGCAAAATCAAAAGTAACGTATTTCTCATAGCCGTAAACCTTCAGAAGCTCATAGATTTCTTCCAGACGAGCAACAGCCTTTAATGCCTGTGGATTGTCCGTAAGGGATTTTGCTTTTTCCAGAACTTCTGTCGATCCGAACATCTGAGGAAGCTGGGAAAGAACTCTTGCAAGGGATTTATCCATGTTCTTATTCTTTACAAGCTCTTCCACACCGAAGTAATTTTTCTGGGAAATCAGCTCCCGAAGCTCTTCTTCCTCTTCCTGACTCATGCCTGTCTGGGCAAAAATCGCTTTATAATAATCAACCTGTCCAACGCTTACCTGAAATTCGGTAAGTCCTGTTGCAAGCAGACACTCTACCGTCATAGCCAGGATCTCTGCATCTGCTTCCGGTGAATCATCGCCCATACGCTCAACGCCCATCTGGGTTGTCTCTTTCAATCTTCCGCGAAAGCTGGAATTATTGATAAAAGTGTTGCCTGTATAACACAGACTTACTACTTCTTTTTCAGGGTTAAAATAGGTAGCACAGGCTCTGGAAACGGACGGTGTAAAGTCCGGTCGAAGAACAAGGGTATTACCTTCTCTGTCAAAAAATTTATAAAGCTCCCTGGAGGGAATGGTTCCCACTTCTTTACTAAACACTTCGAAATATTCAAATGTGGGAGTTTCTATATCTTCAAAGCCATACTGATGGAATACACGGTGAAGCTTTTCCTGAAGCTTTTGTTTTCGGCTGCATTCCTGACTGTAAATATCCCGTACACCCTCCGGCGTATGAAAAATTCTCTGCATATCATGTTTCCTCCATGTTGTTTCTTGCTTGTTAATTACATAACGCTTTATCACGCTACTACGATAATGCGAAATCAATGTTGATTATAGTGGAATATTCCAAGATTGTCAAGACGAAGTGTTGCGTGGTTACTGTTCACTGGTAACGTTCCGCGAGGTGTTTTTTGTGAACAAAGTTCACAGAAAACCCGAGAATTGCGGCGCGAAATCATGCTTTGCATGATTTCTGTGCATCGCGAAGCGCGTTACTGTGAACGGAGTGAACAGTAACGTTGCGTGTGTTATGGTAACACGCGTGTTTCCAGATCCAATTTTAATCCCTCTAAATAAGGAACCAGAAAGCCGCTCTTTTTCGGCAGGTAATACTTCTCATCCAGTTCCTCCCTGCGGAAGCTTTTCCGTCCGCCCTCTTCCATCCGTCTCCAGTATGCCAACAGTTCCCGAAAAGGCAGATAATAAAATAAGTTCAACTGACTGAAAAATATAAGAAAAAATGCCACGCCATTCTGTTTTTCAAAGTCCTCCATAAATTTCACCTGATGAGGATGAATATTTGCCAGAGGAAACGTCTGGGCGCTGCATTCCTTTGCATCAAAGCAGACAGGAATTCCCTGTACTGCACCTATATAGTCAACAGTACTTCGCTGGTCAAAGTATGCCAGAGTAATGTGACGATTTTCTTTGTCCATGCGTACCGGAGTGATGGGGGTGGGAATCTTCTGTATCAGAGCAAGTCCCTTTTCCCTGTACTGCTCGTTTGTTCGGTTTACAAGGTCCTCCAGGGTAGAACCCCGGAGACCTCTGCTGTTCCATGTCGCCATTCTCACGGTTCCTCGTAGCCAAGAAGCTTGATGGATGGATAATATCTTACAACTGCTTTCCCTATGATCTGGTCAAATCGGACGAACGTGTTTTTCCAGAAGCGGGAATCCTTAGAATCATTTCGGTTATCACCCAGCATAAAATAGCAATTATCCGGAACGGTATATGGCCCGAAGCTTCCCTGCATTTTCTCTGGAATAAAGGAATCATCAAGAGCAGTCTCAGAACCGTCGATGTATACCTTTCCGTCCTTGATTTCAACAGTCTCTCCCGGAAGTCCGATTACACGTTTAATGAAAAGCTGGCTTTCATCATCCGGATACTTGAAAATTACAATGTCAAAGCGCTCTGGATCCTTGACCTTCTTGGAAATCTCATGTCCAAACAGATCCAGATTGATACCATATGCAAGACGGAATCCAAAGATACGGTCGCCTGTCATAATAGTCTTCTCCATGGACGGAGAAGGGATTTTTGCGTTGATCAGTACTACATTGTTGATAACCAGGACTATAGCAACTACAATGATGATCATTTTTACATAGTCCCATACTTCATGCCAGATTTTCATATTATTTATTCTCCTCTACGTGTTCCTCTTTCAGGATTTTTTGAAACAGATAAGGCAAAGGGGCCGTGAACTCCTTGCCAGACAGATAGGAAAGACGCCCTTCAATTTCCGGAATTTCCAACCTGTATGCGTGAAGCAGCTGCGATTTCAGACCATACTTTCTGCGGTATTCATCGTTTAAGGTACGCCTGCCGTACTTGTAATCTCCAATAAGGGGATGATCAGTTCCTGCAAGGTGTGCCCTGATCTGATGTGTGCGTCCGGTGATCAGCTCCACCTCAAGAAGGGTAACGATTCCGTTATCTCCAAGGGGACGGTATCTGGTCTCAATGGGAAGTGCTCCGGATGTTTCCGTTTCCTGTACTGTTACTTTATTACATTTTTCGTCTTTATGCAAATATCCTTTGATGTATTTTTCATTTTTTATAACACCATTTACCAGGCAGCGGTAAAATTTGTGAAGGCTTCGATCATGAAACAATGAAGAAAGCTCCTGAAGTCCTGTCAGGGATTTTCCTGCAGCCACAAGTCCGCTGGTATTACGGTCCAGACGATTGCAGACAGATGGGCGGAAGGTATGTAAAGACGCTTCCGTAACCGCTCCGCTTTCAAGAAGATACCCCGTCAGATATTCTACCAGTGATGGTTCCTTATCATCTGCAGGCTGGGAAAGCATTCCCACAGGTTTGTTGATCAGAAGGATATTATCGTCTTCATACACAATATCAAGCTTCTGATGAGCTCTTGCTGCAGTTTCCTGTACTCCTGCAAATTTTCCGAAAGTTTCATCCGAAAGGAAAAGCTTTACGTGGTCACCAGTGGAAAGCTTCTCATTTCCAGTGGCTCTGCCACCGTTTAAGGTAATATTTTTCTTGCGGAGCATTTTGTAAAAAAAGCTTTTGGGGGCTTCACGGAGAAGCTTTCCTAAATATTTGTCAAAGCGCTGTCCCGCTTCATTTTCATTAATAATAAATTCTTTCATGTTGGATATCCTCTTAGATACACAAATTCAGGATCACATGTTTCACCATTTCATCTCTGGTAAAATCCGGATATCTTGGATCTGGTGTAAAGCGAAGCCCTTCTTCTAAGGATTCCTTGTGTTCGTTCATAGAATCAAGACGTTCCAGGAAAGGGCGAAGCTCTCCCAGAATTTTCACATCTACTTTATAGCCGTTTTTGCGAACCAGTTTCTGGGCTTCTGCAGCCATAAAATTTGTATCTGCCTTCGGATCACTGGTATAACCGACTACGGTATTTCCGCATACTGCAATGGCATCTATGGTGCATTTTTTTTCATAGAAAGTCATATACATCTCGTACGCCATGACAAGATCACCCTGATGTGCATGGATCTTCTTGTACAGGACCGGATCTACAGGCTTTGCCAGATAGACCATGATCACATCTACCACAGCCTTACAGCCTGGAAGAGATCCTACCAGAGCAATGATCGTCCAGACAGAATTTCTGGTACCAAGGTAGATCCACATGCTGATGAAAATAAAAATGGGGACACCAAGCATAATGGCAGCAATTATAATCCTGCGCTTTCGTTCACGCTTCAGATATCCGAATTCTCCTTTGTTTGTCTGCATTAATTTCATGAAAACACTCCTATTTCTGCTTTTTTCTTGTGTGATGATTGCGGATGGTTTTCTTTGGTGCCGGACCATGCTTTGATTCTCTGTTACGCCCGGCATTCTCTGTATATTTGCTGTCACCATGCCCTTTTCTGACAGGCCGGATCAGACATTTTTCTCCATACCCAACCAGATCCATACGCCCTGCAATTTTCAATCCTTCGAGAACCAGTTCTCTGTTGACCGGATTCTTATATTGCATAAGTGCACGTTGAATGGCTTTTTCATGGGCGCTCTTCGGCACATAAACCTCTTCGCCTGTAAGAGGATGGATCCCCGTGTAATACATACAGGTAGACA
The DNA here is from genome assembly GCF_040924245.1 of Ruminococcus sp. J1101004sp1_RTP21198st1_B9_RTP21198_201120. NCBI lineage: Bacteria > Bacillati > Bacillota > Clostridia > Eubacteriales > Oscillospiraceae > Ruminococcus > Ruminococcus sp. J1101004sp1_RTP21198st1_B9_RTP21198_201120. The sequence goes on from NZ_JBCOMI010000027.1 coordinate 34,884, forward strand.
GTGTAGAAGGTGTTGGGTAAAAGTCCTGCACCTGCTCCGGAGTAAAGCCAAGATCACGGACATATTCTGCCAGTTTCACAGCTTCTTTCATGGTACATCCCGGATGGGAGGACATAAAATATGGCACGGCAAACTGCTGTAAGCCAGCCTTCTTATTTGCCTTGTCAAATTCCTTCAAAAACTTCTCATACACTTCGTGGGACGGTTTGCCCATATATTTCAGCACCTGATTGGAAACATGCTCAGGAGCTACACGAAGCTGTCCGCTTACATGATATTTGGCAAGTTCATTAAGAAAAGTCTTGTCCGGGTCTGCCAACACATAATCGAAACGCACACCGGAACGGACAAATACTTTTTTTACTTTTGGAAGATCCCGGAGCTTACGAAGAAGAGAAACGTAATTTTTGTGATCCGCGGTCAGATTCTTACATGGCTCCGGAAACAGACAATGACGGTTCTTGCAAACGCCTCTGGTCAGCTGTTTCTGGCAGGAAGGCTGGCGAAAGTCTGCTGTAGGTCCGCCTACATCGTGGATATATCCTTTGAAATCTTTCTCCTCGGTCATGTGGACCGCTTCTTTCAGAATTGATTCATGACTTCTGGTCTGCAGGATTCTCCCCTGATGAAAAGTTAATGCACAGAAGCTGCAGCTTCCGAAACATCCCCTGTTGCTGGTAAGGCTGAATTTAATTTCCTCTAATGCAGGAATTCCGCCGTCTTTCTCATACATGGGATGATAATTTCCCGCATAAGGAAGATCATATACATCGTCCATCTCCTCCTGTGTAAGAGGTAATGCAGGTGGATTCTGGATCACGTAACCCTTTGTTCCGTAGAATTCGGCCATGGTTCCTGCTGTAAAAGGATCTGTATTCTGATACTGGATGGCAAAGCTTCTGGCATAAGCCTGCTTATCCGCCTGTACTTCATCAAAAGAAGGAAGTATGATCGGCTCGTAAGTGCGGGACAGATCCCTACATTTATAGACGGTTCCTGCCACATAGGTAATTTCGCTGACAGGGATTCCGCTGTCAAGAGCCTCTGCAATCTCAATAATAGAATGCTCTCCCATTCCGTAAGAAATCAGGTCTGCGCCGGAATCTATGAGGATACTGTGCTTCACCTTATTTTCCCAGTAATCGTAATGTGCCATACGTCTGAGGCTTGCCTCGATTCCACCAAGGATTACAGGAGTTTTCTTAAAAGTCTGACGAATCAGATTACTGTATACAATAACAGCACGGTCCGGCCTCAAACCCATTTTACCGCCAGGAGAATAAGAATCCTTCTGGCGGTGCTTTTTTGCAACGGTATAGTGATTAACCATGGAATCCATATTGCCGGCACTTACAAGGAAGCCAAGGCGAGGCTCTCCAAATACGGCAATACTCTCCTTCCTGCGCCAGTCGGGCTGTGGGATAATTCCCACTTTATAGCCCCGGCTCTCCAGAAGGCGGCTGATAATAGCAGTACCAAAAGAGGAATGATCTACGTAAGCATCTCCTGTCACGTAGACAAAATCCACCTGATCCCAGCCTCTGTCCTCCATGTCTTTTTTTGTAACTGGTAAAAATTGTGACATCTATATTTTTCTCCTATGCACTGCTCATTCTGTAAGGCGTGTTCCAAGAATGATGTGAACAAAATGAACAGTAACGTATTTTCGGACAGATTTATGAAATACAGCTCTTGCCTGGCTGATGTCCGATATTATGGTAAACAGCCTGGGCGCGGTAACCTTCCGCGATAATATCAAGCTGTCTGTGAAAACGCTCCAGCTGTTTCAAATCTTTGGTATGGAAAACACGAAGAAATTCTGTTTGAATTTTGGTAATCTCCCGTTCGCTGGATACGCGGTAAAGATTTTCTATATTATTGAGAATATCTTTTACAAGATTGGACTGCATCTGGGAAGAATTCTGGGCATCCATGATTTCATCGCGCACAGAAGACATTTCCTGATCCAGCAAAATAATAGCATCCGCGGCATTCGTCAGACGCTCTGCCACATGCGGCGGCATGTCCCCTTTATATTTGTACTGAAGGGAATGTTCGATCGTTGCCCAGAAGTCCATAGCCATGGTGCGGATCTGAATTTCCGCCTGCAGCTTCCGGGGACCATTTAATGTTTCTACTGTATAATAAATGATCAGATGGAGACTTCTGTAACCACTCTGTTTCACATGCTTCAGATAATTCTTCTCACTCTTAATGGTCATATCTGACCGGTTTTGGATCAGGGATGCTACTGTCTCAATATCTTCCTCAAACTGACAGATAATACGGATTCCAGCAATGTCTTCTACTTCTTCCTCCATGCGTTCCATAGGAATATGCTTGCGCTGCATTTTCTCCAGAATGCTGGATACACTTTTCACTCGTCCGCTTACCTGCTCAATAGGGGAATACAGATCATTTTCTCGATGTTCGCTGATAATGTGTTCAAATTTGACAATCAGTTCCCTGACTGCCAGTTCGTAGGGGCATAAAATGCTTCTCCATAACTGTATTTCCATATAAATCGCTCCTTACAGAATATGGGCATTGTATTATGAAAAATATTCTGCAGTTAAATTTAAGTGTGTCTACCCATATGTTTAATCATTATAGCATATATTTCAAAAAATTTGTTATCAATAAGTGTATTTTTTTACTTTTTTCTCCATTGCCTGTAAGACATAGTAAGGGTTTACACTCAGTTCCTCTTTTCCCTGTGGATTTATGTAGATTCCCAGATGAAGATGAACCGGAAATTTTCCGGACATTCCTTCTTCTCCGTATCCGGTATCTCCCATGAATCCAAGGATCTGCCCCGCTTCCACTGCTTCACCTGTCTGAAAATATTTTTCATAGGATGCAAGATGGGCATAATAAAAATACCCTCCATGAGGAGAACGGATTCCGATCCGGTATCCGCCAAGAGGAAGCCATCCGATTTTTTCTATTTTGCCATCAGTCATGGAAATCACAGGATAAAATCCGGATTGAGAAACCCTGCCAAAGAGATCGCAGCCTTCGTGCGTCCGGCTTCCACCATAGCTTCGGGCAGCGCCAAAGGTGTTTTCATAAAAAATCTCTTGCCATATTTCTCTATCGTTTCTGATCGGAATGGGAAAATTTTCCAGGTCTTTCCAGACAGCCAGATAACAGCTTCTCAGGTCATAATAGGCTTTTGGTTTGAAGCGCAGATATGCTTCCCTGTTCCCGGAAAGATATTTGGGGAAAAATTTTCCATTCAGCATAGTTGTTGTAAGAAGATCGGCAAATTCTCCATCTGAAAGCACTCGTTCTTCTAACTCTGCATATAGCACAGACGACAAAGCCTGTTCCCGGAAGCTTTCTGTAAAACAGGTGTCCGGTTTTAACAGGGAGGCCTGGCTTCTTTGCTGAATAAAATTCTGAAGCAAGATAAGCAGCGGCAAAAGAAAAAGAAGAAGGAGTAAGTGTTTCCCGGTCTTTCTTTTCATGGCATTTCCTCTCTTTAATATATGGGAAAAGGTGGATGATTTTTTGTTACCAGTAAATAGTAACGATTTTTTCACCCTCAGATAATATATGGAAAATCAGAAAAATTAGAACAAAAAATCAGCTGTACGGAAAGTATTTTTCCAAATACAGCTGATTCGAATTATGAAAGTCTATGGTATCCATAGCTGCAATTTGCCATGAAAGTTCTGGAAGGCAGCTGCGATGCAACTGACATTTATCAGTCTTTCAGGTTTTTTAATACTTCTGTCAGATATTCCCAAACCCGTTTCACGGAAGCCATATCAAGGCGTTCTTTGCTGGTGTGGATGTCCAGAATATCCGGTCCAAGAGAGGTGCAGTCAAGGTTTTCCATTCGCTCATAAAAAATACCACATTCCAGACCGGCATGAATGGCAACTACCTCCAGGTCTTTACCGTACATGTTTTTATAAATTTCTACCATCTTGTCACGAAGAGGAGAAACTTTACGATACTCCCATGCAGGATAAGCCCCCTCGGTCTCATATTCACCTCCCAGAAATTCTGTCAGATATTGGATTTTATGGGAAAGAGCCTCTTTGGCAGTTCCTACAGAGCTTCGGATACTGGTCTGTACAAACAACTCGTCCCCATACAGCTTCAGAATTCCGGGATTGCAGGAAGTTTCCACCAGATTTTCTATGGTACCACTCATTTTCTTAACACCAAATGGCATGTTCATCAGATAAAAAAGCACTTTTTCCTGGCTGGTGGGATGAAGAACCTGTGCATCCATATCCTCTTCTTCTGTTATCTGAATTGTAATAGTATCATCTGTACCAGTGTATTCTGTCCGGAAATCCTTCTGCATTTTCTTTGCAAGGGAAGTGATCTGAGAAATTTCTTCCGGAAGCACAAGAAGAACCGCTTCGCATTCTTTGGTAATAACGTTGTCCTGCTGACCACCTTCTAATTCTTTCAATGCATAGCCACAGACATGGGAAAGTTCATAAAGGAACTGTCCCATAAGAATATTGGCACTTGCGCGGTTTTTGTGTATTTCAGCTCCGGAATGGCCTCCCACAAGTCCACAGACTTTTACGTTAACTTTTCTGCCGGAAGCGTCCACACGCCGGACTGGCAGATAAGAATTTCCAGCGACACCACCGGCACAGCTTACCCACAGACAGCCCTCTTTTTCAGAATCCAGATTGATCATTCTTCTTCCTTTCAAAAGGCTGCAATCGAATCCGTCAGCGCCCAGAAGCCCCGTCTCTTCATCAACTGTGAAAACAACCTCCAAAGCCGGATGCGGCAAATCTGTGCTGTCTAAAAGCGCAAGGCCATAAGCCACTGCAATTCCGTCATCGCCGCCAAGAGTAGTGCCCTCGGCTGATAAAAAGCCATCTTTCACAACCAGCTTTAGTCCATCCTTTGTAAAATCATGTTTGATTTCCGGGCATTTCGCACAAACCATATCCATATGTCCCTGAAGGATGACTGTGGGCGCGTTTTCGTAGCCAGGTGTTGCAGGTTTATAAATCACAACATTATTCATGTCATCCTGAACATATTTCAAATCATGTTCCTTTGCAAAATTCATCAGATAATCACTGATTTGTTTTGTATTTCCTGAACCATGTGGAATACCACAGATTTCCTCAAAATAGTGAAACACATTTTTGGGTTCGAAGTTTTCTAAAATTGCCATATGGGTTACCTCCAAAATTTTATATATGGTTTGTATTTATCTTTTCGGCATTTTGAGACAGAAACAGAATATAAATTTTATATAATGATTTTTTAAACATACTTCAAGCTGCTGAACACAACCTGACTATAACTTCACATGTTGGGCTTTTATTTTTAATAACGAGGTCAAAATGAAGAAAAAAATGATCCTGCTTTCTGTTATCCTGCTTTTACTCTTCCTTCTGTGTTACCCGGCCGAAGCTCTTGCTGCGGCAAGAAATGGACTGAAACTGTGGTTAGAGACCTTACTGCCTACCCTTCTTCCGTTTATGATCCTTACAGGAATTCTGGTGCACACAGATTGGATTACAAAAATTTTACAACCAACTGCTCCTTTTTTCAAGGTCGTTTTTGGGCTTTCTCCAGGAGGAGCCTATGTATTTCTTCTGGGACTTCTCACCGGTTACCCTATGGGGGCAAAATTAACCGCAGATTTGTATTATGCTGGAAAAATCAGCCGGCAGGAGGCCGAATATCTGTTGACTTTCTGCAATAATCCAAGTCCGGCCTTTCTTATTACTTATGTGGGACATATCTGTCTTGAGGGAAAATTACATATTGGTTTTCTTGTGGGGATTCTGTTTCTATCAGACATGATCTGCATGTGTTTTTTTCGCTTTACAGTCTATAGAAAAAACTCACTGCTTTCCTTTTGTACGCCAAAAACATCTGAGCAGGAATATACTTCTGCCGGGCTTCTGGATTTTGTCATTATGAATAGTTTTGAAACTATGGCAAAACTGGGTGGTTATATTCTTATGTTCTCTATTCTGTCCGCTGCCATAAGTCATTTCTGGTATCTTCCAGCACAGGGAAAATATATTCTTCTCGGACTGATAGAAGTTACCACTGGTCTTCATGGGCTTCTGCTGTCCGGGTTTTCTTATTCACTTCGTGTACTTCTTGCCCTGTGTATAAGTGCATTCGGAGGATTCTGTATTATGGCGCAAACAAAAAGCGTACTTGGAAAGGAACTCTCCCTTCATCCGTACGCTTCTGCAAAATGTATGAATGCAGCAGTTACTGCTGTTCTCATACTTATATTCTTATAAATATGATCACTGCTCACATAAAACAATTATAGAATAGTTTTAGTGAATTGCAATCAGATAAAGTCTGCTATATTTCGCGTGGCAAAATTAGTTATCGCCAATCTCGTCCAGAAGAGCTTCATCTTCCTTGGAAGCCTCTGTATCAGCCGGCTGATAAGAGCCGGACATTGCAGCTGCCTGAGCAGTCTGTGGCGCAAGCTCCTGACGATTATGGTTTACAACATCCATGCATGCCTGAAGAGCATCGATGAATCCTTTATATTTGCCACCAGCATCCTCAAGAGTCTGGGTAAGTACGGAACCGATGTTTGCCATCATGTCATCTGTGTATGTGATCGCGCTGAGACGAATGCTGTTAGCATCCTGTGTAGCGGAATCCAGAATCTCCTGAGCCTGACGATTCGCTGCATTGATAGTCTCGTTTGCCTGCGCATATGCTTTCTGCATGATCTCATGCTGGGTAACAAGCTCCTGAGCTTTATTCTGTGCATCTGCGATCAGTGCATCTGCCTTGGTCTGTGCATCCTCAAGAATGGCGTCCTTATTGCTGATGATCTTCTGATAACGTTTGATCTCGTCTGGAGTCTTAAGACGAAGTTCACGAAGAAGCTCTTCAATCTCTTCTTTATTCACTACAATCTTAGTTGTAGAAAGTGGCTGATATTTACAACTGTCTACATATTCTTCGATTTCTTCAATGATCTGTTCAATTCTGCTGCTCATAGTAAACTCTCCTTATTCTATTTCTTCAAATCGTGCATCTTTTTCTTAACAGCTTCGGTAATTTCCGGCGGAGCAAATTTGCTCAGGTCGCCATCATAGCCTGCTACTTCTTTCATAATAGTAGAGCTAAGATATGCATATTCCAGGCTTGTCGTCAGAAACACGGTGTCAATATCCGGAGCAAGCACCCGGTTTGTCTGTGCCATCTGCAGTTCAAATTCAAAATCTGTAACTGCACGAAGCCCGCGCACGATCACCTGTGCATGATTTTCTCTGGCAAAGTTCACAGAAAGACCCTTGAATGCCTTGATTTCTACATTCTCCATGTCTTTTGTTGCCTTTTCTAGTATATTAACACGTTCTTCAACAGAAAACAACGGACTTTTTGCAGAATTATGCAAAACTCCTACGATTACTTTGTCGAAAGATACGCTTGCACGCTTGATTATGTCCAGATGACCATAAGTGGCCGGATCAAAACTTCCTGGATAAACAGCTATTACCATGTATTTTTCTCACTTTCCCCGGCATAAAAAGATATGCTTGTTAGTTTTGTATTCTTTGGAACGCAACTGTCTGTAGCCAAGATCTTCCACATAACCGAAATCTGTAGCAAGGTCAGCTTCCACGATGATCAGTGTATTCTCATCCAGAATACTGCTGTCCTGAAGGTATTCCAGAACCTGACGCTCCAACTCATGGTTATATGGGGGATCCATAAATATGCAGTCAAAAACGCCCTTTCCTTCTAAGGAACGAAGGGCCTGCATCACGTCCATATTCAGCAGTGTACCACTATCTGCAAGTTTTGTAAATGTCAGATTTTCTCTTATGCATGTGCATGCCTTGGGATTTTTTTCAACAAAAACAGCCCGAGCTGCTCCGCGGCTTAATGCCTCAATGCCGATTGCACCGCTTCCGCTGAACAGATCAAGGAAGTGACAATCCAGAAGTTCAGGCTGAAGAATATTAAAAAGAGTTTCTTTGATGCGGTCTGTGGTGGGGCGTGTGTCCATACCCGGCACAGTCTTAAGGTTCAGTCGTCTTGCTTTTCCTGCGATGACTCTCATTTCAGATTCAGTCTCCAATCCAGATCACCACGAGCCAGTCCAAGAATAAGAAGTTCTGCAGTAGCGATATTGGTCGCCACCGGAATATTATACTGGTCACAGCGCTTTACAATAGCTGTGATGTCTGGCTCCTTCGGATCTATCATAACAGGATTATAGAAAAGTATTACCATATCCAGATCCTGCCGCTCTACCATTTCCATGAACTGCTTATCGCCTCCGATACTGCCCGGTAAAAACTTATGGACATGAAGACCGGTGGCTTCCTCAATTCTTCTTCCTGTAGTGCCGGTAGCATATACTTCATGCTTGGCCAGGATGTTCTTATAAGCGATACAGAAATCTTCAATGAGAACTTTTTTACTATTATGTGCAATGATACCTAAATTCATAGTTCACCTCTCCCATTTCTTTCTGTTTATTGTATTAATTATAGCAAATTGACAAAAGAAGTGCAACAAAAACGTTTGAATATATACAAAATTCATTATTTGTTAAGAATTTGTTTTTAAATGACGTATTGATTTATCTGGTTTTTTTATATTTTATTGTGCAAATCAGCTCCGTATTCTACCGATACGCTTCATTTTTTAGCCTTATTACATGAATATTTTTCTGTATAAGTATATGAATACGCACAATTTTCATAATTTTCGCACATTTGAAGATAAAAATTTCACAATTTCTTTTTATATGTAAAAAAATATATGGAATAGTTATTTTTGTATATTTTTATATGAGAAGCGTATTGTTTTCGATAGTTTTCAATAATCTTCACAGCTGATTTTTGTTTGTTTACACCACTTTTACACCATTTTATTTTCCTCCAAATCATCCCAAGGTTTCAGACCCATTTCCTCCCAGGTGATACCATACGGTGCACCTCCGGAGGTATAACCGGCAATAAAGAAAAATCGGTCATCTTGCAAGATCTCTTCTTTAGCCAGATTATCTCTTGTTTCTTTTTTCAGTTTTGCTCTCATCTGTTGTTTCTTTTGTTTCGCAACAGCTGCTTTTTCTTCCGGTGTTTTCTTATGTTTTTTTGTCATAAGTATTTCTAGTGTAATTCCATTCTGAATGCCTTCTTTCATCAGCATAATCATTGTATCAGGATAAAGTTCACAAAGTATCCGCAATACGTTCCCATAAGTTCATGTCATTATTGAAATCGTACATATTTCAGTATAAAAAGTTCACCATTCAAATTCTGATTATTATTTCTCCACATACTCTTCTGCCATATGTACTGCCATAGCACCATCTGCCACTGCTGTTACTATCTGACGAAGTAACTTTGTTCTGACATCTCCTACAGCATAAACACCCGGAATACTCGTTTCAGTGTTTTCACCTGCCACAATATATCCTTTATTATCCATTTCTATCTGATTATCTAAAAAATCTGTTGTCGGTTTTCTTCCTATACTCACAAACAGGCCGTCACATTCTATAATGTTTTCTTCTCCTGTAACTGTATCTTTCAACCGCACACCAGTCAATCGTTCTCCATAAATCAGTTCATTTACTGTATTGTTCCATCGAAACTCTATATTTTCAGTTTTCATCAGCTGGTCATGGTAGATTTTCGTTGCACGTAATGTATCTCTTCGATGAACAATGATGACTTTCTTAGCAATTCGACTTAAAAGAACAGCATCTGATACAGCAGAATTTCCACCACCAACCACCACCACGATCTTATCTTTATAAAACATACCATCACAGGAGGCACAATAAGCAACCCCATGACCTATCAATTCTTTTTCTTTAGCGAGACCAAGTTCTCTTGGATTTGCTCCAGTAGCAATCACTACTGTTTTCCCAATATAAATTCCCGAACTAGTTTCTACTCTCTTAAGCTTTCCTGTTAAATCCATATTAAAAACTTCAGCATATTCACTTTTAGCGCCAAATTTTACCGCCTGTTTTTGCATTTTCTCTGCCAATGAAAATCCGTCAATTCCATTTTCAAAACCAGGATAGTTATCAATCTGCCAGGTCAATGACATCTGACCACCTGCAGATAATTTTTCTAAAACAATGGTATCAAATCCTGCTCTGGCTGCGTATAATGCTGATGTATACCCTCCAGGTCCTCCCCCCACGATAATCATATCGTAAACATGATTTTCATTCATACAGCAGTCCTCCTTTTATTTTTCCAATGCTTCATTAATAAAATTCTCTATCATTATTTTTGATTCAGGTGCAACAATAGAATCTATTGCCTTTCCATTTCGATATAAAACCAGCGTAGGAATCACCTCAATCTTTTCAGCTTCTGCAATCTGTGGTTCTTCATCAATATTCACTTTTCCAGCAATAAGAATATCGCTGTATTCTTCACTTATTTTTTCATAAGCCGCTCCAATTCTACGGCAATAACCACACCAAGGTGCCCAGAAATCAACCAAAACCGGTTTTTCCTTATGAATTAATTGTCCAAACTTTTCTTTATTTATATTTATAGATGTCATATTTTTCAACTCCTTCTCCTATTTGAACTTAATATACCCCAAATAAGTGCTTGCTTCCGTGATGATATCACAGAAAAGATAATTTACTTTATTACACTTCTTTTTATTTCTATTTATGGCATATGCCAGTTATATAATTGACGCATCTAAAAAAAGCAAGTATACTATGTTCGTAAAGGAGATAACGGTTATGAACTTCGAAAATTGTTTTCCACTATGGAATGACTTAAATACAACACAGAAAAAAATAATTTCAGACAATTTAATCACACAGTATGTAAAAAAAGGGACAATCATTCACAATGGAAACCTGGATTGCACTGGATTATTACTGGTTAAATCCGGGCAGCTTCGAACCTACATACTTTCAGATGAAGGACGAGAGATTACACTTTACCGTCTGTTCGATATGGATATGTGTCTTTTATCCGCCTCATGTATCATACGCTCCATTCAATTTGAAGTAACCATTGAAGCAGAAAAAGATACTGATCTTTGGATCATCCCTGCTGAAATCTATAAGGGCATTATGAAGGAATCTGCTCCCGTCGCAAACTATACCAATGAGTTAATAGCCACCCGTTTTTCTGATGTCATGTGGCTGATTGAACAAATCATGTGGAAGAGTTTGGATAAGCGTGTTGCTTCATTTCTTTTAGAAGAGACCTCTATCGAAGGAACAAACGAGCTGAAAATCACTCATGAGACGATTGCTAATCATCTTGGTTCCCACAGGGAAGTTATCACTCGAATGCTTCGATACTTTCAAGGCGAAGGTCTCGTCAAACTCTCCCGCGGCAAAATCACAATCCTTGATCCAAAAAGACTGGAAACACTCCAAAGATCATAAAATTGTTTTTCTGTAACATATAAAGAAGAATCCTCCATTTATCAGAATTATGAAAGTCATTCTAATAAATGGGGGATCTTTTTATGCTATAAGAAAATTATAAAAATATTATGATTATTTTTAATAATCCATACCACATGCATATGCCTTTTCAATCAGCGCACGGTCATTGACAACTGCATCATAGAAGCGGAATCCGCCGGAGAAGTTGTATGTTTCATATCCATTTCCTTCCAGAATACGACTGGCAATATAACTTCGCAGCCCACTCTGGCATATCAGGTAAACAGGCTTTCCCTTCTCAATTTCATTGATACGTTCCCTTAGTTCATCTACAGGAATGTTTTTGAATCCATCCATATGCCCCCTGTTAAATTCACCTACAGTTCTCACATCCAGCAACACAACACTTTTATCTCTAGAAATCTTATCCATATCTTCCAGATGCCATTGTTTTAAGGTACCTTTTGCTATATTGTCTATCATGAATCCTGCCATATTTACAGGATCCTTGGCAGAGGAATAAGGCGGTGCATATGCGAGATCCAAATCCTTCAGCTGGGTTGCCTTCAGCCCTGCATGGATTGCTGTTGCCAGCACATCAATACGTTTATCAACTCCTTCATATCCAATAATCTGAGCACCAAGCAAACGATAGGTCTCTTTTTCAAAAACCACCTTCATTGTCATCACTTTTCCACCAGGATAGTAACCGGCATGACTCATAGGAGAAAGAATTACTGTATCTACCTCTAATCCTGACTTTTTGGCATTGGTTTCATTGATACCTGTAGTGGCTGCTGTCATATCAAACACTTTTATAACGGAGCTTCCCTGACTGCCCAGGTAACGACTATCACCGCCACAAATATTATCAGCGATGATTCTGCCCTGTTTATTGGCTGGTCCTGCCAAAGAAATCAGCGCATCATTACCCGTAACATAATGTTTTACCTGAACTGCATCACCTGCAGCATAAATATCCGGTACAGAGGTTTCCATTCTGTCATTCACTATAATACTTTCCTTGATGCCAAGTTCCAGACCGGCTTCTTTTGCTAATACTGTGTCTGGTGTGACTCCGATTGCCAGAACTACCATATCAGCCTGAAGGGATGGATTATCTTTCAACAGGACCTCCACTCCGTTGTCTTTTTCTTTAAATCCTTCTACTGTATAGCCCAGTACCAGTTTTATCCCATGCTTTCTCATTTCATTATGGATCATGGATGCCATATCCGGGTCAAAAGGGTTCATCAGCTGCTTAGGCCGCTGGACAATCGTAACATCCATGCCAAGCTCCCTCAAATTTTCTGCCAGTTCCAGACCAATAAAACCGCCACCTGCCAATACAGCCGATTTTGGATGATTCTTATTTATATATTCCTTTATCCGAAAAGTGTCTTCTACAGTACGAAGTGTAAAAAGTTTATCAATACCTACTCCGGGAAGTCTCGGCTGTGTTGGCTTTGCACCTGGAGAGAGGATCAGCTTATCATATTTTTCTTCAAATATCTCACCATTCTCTAAATTTTTCACTGAAACCTTTTTACGTTCCGGATGTATGGAGATAACTTCATGATGAATTTTCATGTTAATACGGAAGCGTTTAAAAAAACTCTCTGGTGTCTGTAGTGTAAGTTCTTCCGGGTCTGTGATCACGTCTCCAATATAATATGGAAGTCCACAATTTGCATAGGATATGTATCCGGATCTTTCAAACACAGTAATTTCAGCATGTTCATTCAGTCTGCGTATTCTTGCTGCGGCTGTAGCTCCTCCGGCTACACCTCCTACAATTATTACCTTCATCTTATTTTTCCACCTTTCCTGAGTAAGCTGCAATGCCACCGATATTATTTACTTTAGAATATCCCATTCGTTGCAGTATCCCAGTTGCCTGGCGGCTTCGTGAACCGGAATAACAGTATACAAACAGTGGGATATCCTTATTCTTCGCTACAGAAGCAATATTGTCAAGTTGCTGCAACGGCACATTTTTACTTTCTGGTATATGTCCTCCCTGATATTCCTGCGGTGTACGTACATCCAGCAGAACTGCATCATCAGTCCTTTTATATTCTTCTATGCCTTGATTAATATTCGACTGTTTAAAGAGATCAAAAAATCCCATTAGCACACCTCCCTAAAGCATTTCTAAAATCGCATTCTTAGGTCTCGCCCCTGAAACCTGCTGTACAATCTTCCCATTCTTCATAACCACTAAAGTCGGAATGCTCATAATACTGAACTTATTTGCCAGTTCAGGCTCTTCATCTACATTAATCTTTCCAACTTTAATATCTCTACGCTCACTTGCAATCTCCTCTACAATAGGTACTACCATGCGGCAAGGTGCACACCAAGATGCCCAAAAATCTAAAAGAACGGGTTTATCGGAATTCAGTACTTCGTTCTGAAAATTATTTTTATTGATATTAATAGCAGACATTTTACAGTCCTCCTTATCTTTTTCTTTTTGTAGATTTATTATGGTCTTAATTTCATTTATTTTCCGTGATTACATCACCATACCTCATTAACTTAACTTCTTGCCATACCATCTACACTTAATATAACACCTGTAATGTAACTCGCCTCATCTGAAGCAAGAAACACAAACGCATTTGCAATATCTTCTGGCTGTCCAAGACGACGCAATGGAATTCTTTCAATCATAGGTTCGATAACTTCCTTTGGCACGGCCTTCATCATATCAGTTTCTGTAATCCCAGGTGCAACAGCATTAACACGAATACCTTTAGGTCCTAGTTCTCTTGCTAATGATACAGTCAATCCGTTTACTGCAAACTTCGATGCCGGATAAGCAAACCCACTTGGCTGTCCCGAAATACTCACCATGGAAGAAGTTGAGAGAATGACCCCCTTGCCTCTTGCCACCATACATTCTGCTGCTACACGAGTAGTATTAAATACTCCTTTTACATTTAGATCCATGACTTTATCAAAAGTCTCCTCTGTATAATCCATAAATGAGGTGTTTTCTGAAATCCCTGCATTATTTACCAGTATGTCGACACATCCATATTTTTCAGTTGCCTCTTTAAAAGCCTTTCTGACAGACTCCATGCTTGCCAGATTTGGACTAATTCCAGCAACTATTGCATTGGGATATTTTTCTTTTAATTTATCTACAGCAACATCTGCCGATTCCTGTGAACTTGCTGCCAACACAACTGAAGCACCTTCCTTCAAGAATTTATCAGCTGTAGCAAATCCTATACCACGGCTTCCACCCGTAATGATTGCAACTTTATCTTTTAATCTCATTTAGACTACCTCCTTACTTTGTTTGTAGTTACATTATAAGCAAAAGGTAAATCATTTTCTGTGATATCATCACAAACTATCGCAATAAAAAACCCTGTTGCTCACACGCACCAGGGTTTCAGACTGTAGACAAAGGGGGATGTGAAATAAGTCCCCTTTTGTGTGTTTCAAATCAGTTCTGTTAATACTTTAATGAAGAAGATCACGATCACCACAATCATAACCGGTTTTACGATCTTGTGACCGTTTGAAGTAAAGCTATGACTTCCAAGATAATTCCCTGCCATGTTACAAACTCCTGCTGCAATTCCCAGTGGCAAAAGCACTTTGCCATTGATCAGAAATACGACAAGTGCTGTGATATTGGTTGTCAGATTGATTGCCTTTGTGGCACCTGCTGCATCGTTTAATGTCATATGACAGAAACCGGTAAATAAAAGCATCAGAAATGTTCCTGTTCCCGGTCCGTAAATCCCATCATAAATACCAACTACAGCTGCGATCAGAATACTTTTAAAAATCAGCATTCCATTGATTACT
This sequence comes from Ruminococcus sp. J1101004sp1_RTP21198st1_B9_RTP21198_201120, assembly GCF_040924245.1. Lineage (NCBI taxonomy): Bacteria > Bacillati > Bacillota > Clostridia > Eubacteriales > Oscillospiraceae > Ruminococcus > Ruminococcus sp. J1101004sp1_RTP21198st1_B9_RTP21198_201120. The sequence goes on from NZ_JBCOMI010000027.1 coordinate 50,089, forward strand.
TCTGTTGCATTTTCGTCTTTTCCTTTCAGTGCTTTGCTTCTCAGTACATAAAACAAAATGACCGGAAGCACAACCAGCATGGCGATCTTTAAAGCTTTCTCCGAAATCAGAAGAGCCAGATGAGATCCTATCCAGGATCCGGCAATTGCACCAAAAACTGCCGGAATACAGATTTTCCATTTCATAAAGCCTTTTTTCATGTAGTGAAAAGATGCCACGAAAGTTCCCATGGAGCTGCTCATTTTATTTGTTGCAATTGCAGTATGTACCGGCAGTCCCGCAATCATATATGCCGGAAGTGAGATCAGTCCGCCTCCTCCGGCAATCGAATCCACAAATCCTGCCAGAAATACAAAAAAACATACTACCAGATAAACTAAAACCACATTTTCTCCCACATTCCCTGTCCTCAATTTCCTTTTGTATTTTTATTATTTTTTCATCGCAATCAATGTCGGGCGAAGAATCTGTACGTATTCTTCATACATTACTTCTCGCAGAAAATCTACATATTCCCAGAAAGTCAGCTCACCGTCCGGTGTAAGGATTTCAAAATCTGTATCATACACATTTACAAACAATCCCGTCTCCTGAAGTCCGTTCCGAAGATAAAAAGCCTTTCTTTTTTTGCGTTCTTCAGCATTTTCTGCTTTTTCATCCTGTGTTTCTATTTCAAAAATATATTTATGATTTTTGAACTTTTTAAGTAATGCCTCCAGTCCCCTGCTTCCATATCCGTAATTTCTTTTCTCCGGTACAATTGCATAATAATCCAGAAGCGCCCTATCCTGCTCCGCATCGATCAGATTGATTGCCAGTCCTACGAATTCATCTTCGTCAACCATTGCAAGCATCTCCATCTTTCCATCTGCTACCAGGTTTTCCATTACCTGCAGGGGCTTTTTCTCCTGTTCCGGAAATGTTTTATCATACAGATCATAAAGCTGCCATTTATATTTTGCGCCTTCATCGGCAATGTTTACAAGTTTCATTTTTCTCTCCTGCTTAATTATTGATCATATCCGGCCATGACAGAATTTCTCCGGCAATCTTTTCTTCATAATCGCCCTCAATATCCTCACTTCTGCCTGCCTCATAGATATTTGTCTCTGCACCCCAGACTCCATCGTGATATTCCCACACATGGAATTTCAGTCCGCGGAACATAAAATCCAGACTTCCGCATCCGTCTTCTTCGGTATATTCAAACCTGATATTTTTTTGATTCAATGCATCCTGTACTGTCTGCAATCTCATATTCATTCCCCCGTCTTGCATATTTATTAGTTATTGCTGTTCACAACAACACCTGTTTGTTACTGTTCACTCCGTTCACAGCAACTTGGTCAAAATCCATTCCAAAACACCTCGCGGAATACTGCCTGTGTTCACAGCAACACCTGTTTTTCTAGTATAACACATCTTCGGCGGTTGTCTATTGTAAAAAACGCTTCGATGATTTATTATAGTAAATAGCGAAAAAATGAGGAGTGTAACCTTATGACTACAAAAATGGTTTTTCATGGAAGTGACATAGAAAAAATATGTGACTACTATCATTTAAATAAAGAAGATATCGTTAAATTCGGGGCAAATGTCAATCCTCTTGGCCTCTCCGCCTCTGTAAAAAAAGAAATTGCAGAAAATGTCGATCTTTTTTCTTCTTATCCGGACAGAGATTATGTATCTCTCAGAAATACGATCTCAGAATACTGCAGGATTCCCGCTGAATTTATTTTACCGGGAAATGGTTCCAGTGAACTGATCTCACTTCTGATTCAGGAACGTGCGCCGAAACACACCCTGATTCTCGGACCGACATATTCCGAATATTCCAGAGAACTTTCTTTCTCCGGAAGCACACAGGAATATTATCATCTGCGAGAAGAACGAAATTTCACTCTCGATGTAGAGGATCTGTGCAAAACTCTGGAAAACGGTTATGATTTCCTGATTCTCTGCAATCCGAATAATCCGACTTCCTCTGCGATCATGCAGGAAGATCTCCGCAAACTGATCGCATTCTGTGCAGATAAAGATATTTTTGTCATGATCGATGAAACTTACGTAGAGTTCGCACCGGATGTCGAAGAAATAACTGCAATTCCTCTGACCAGAGAATTTACCAATCTTATGGTACTGCGTGGTGTTTCTAAATTTTATGCTGCACCGGGCATGCGTCTCGGTTACGGAATTACCGGAAATATGGAATTTCTTTCCAAAATGCGAGAAAAACAGACGCCATGGTCACTGAACAGTCTTGGTGCCTTTGCCGGAGAGCTGATGCTCCGTGACCACGACTACATTCAGGAAACGCGTGATCTGATCCTCGATGAGCGTGACCGCATGGAGCAGGAACTTCAAAATATCCCTACTTTTAAAGTTTATCCTGCCTATGCCAATTTCATCTTATTAAAAATCCGCCGGGACGGTCTGACTTCCGCCGATGTCTTTGAGGCCTGCATCAAAAAAGGCCTGATGATCCGCGACTGTTCTTCCTTCCAGTGCCTGGACGGCGAATTTGTCCGCTTCTGCATCATGATGCACGACGATAATACAAAACTCTTAAACGTACTGAAGCAGCTGTAATCCAGCTGCTTCAGACTGTAGACAAAGCCCTGCTTTTGCAGGGTTTTGCTATTGTTGGAACCGCTTTTCTGATATAATAAATATCAGAAGGGCGGTGTTTTTTATGATGACGAAAAATGCAGATAAAAACAGAGAACAAATGATGATGTTTTCCATGGATGACATGGTACCTCAAAACCATATGCTGCGATTGATTGATAAAGCAATCAATTGGAATTTTATTTATGATCTGGTTGAAGAAAAATACTGTCCGGATAACGGCAGTCCCAGTATGGATCCCGTCATGCTGATAAAGATACCATTCATTCAGTATCTCTATGGGATAAAAAGCATGCGTCAGACCATGAAAGAGATCGAGGTAAACGTTGCATACCGTTGGTTTCTCGGACTAAACATGTTAGATCCAGTACCTCATTTCTCTACATTTGGAAAGAATTATACCCGCCGTTTCAAAGATACAGACCTTTTTGAGCATATCTTTTCAAAGATTCTGGAAAAAAGCACGGATGGAAATGAAAGCCGGGCTTACCTTTGCATGCATGAATTTGAAAAAACTGGCAAAGATCCTGGAAAAACGAGGTTGGAACACAGCCAGATTTTTGTTGATTTTGAAGAAAATAAAAAGAAAAGAAGTTTTAAAAGAAAAATGGTGCTGGGCATAACACCCAACACCAAGTTTGTCTACAGTCTGAAACCCTGTTGCTCACACGCACCAGGGTTTTTGTTTATCTATCTGTATTTAAATAATCAGAATTTTATTCAACTTCTGAAAACTGATCTTTTCCAACATTACATAATGGGCATTCAAAATCTTCTGGAACGTCCTCCCACTTTGTTCCTGGTGCAATACCACCTTCAGGATAACCTTCCTCTTCATCATATTCCCATCCGCAAACGTCACATACATATTTCATTAGTTTGTTCCTCCTTCTATTATTATAATAATCAATATTACTGATTACCTTTTATTTAAAATAATCATTCAATCATCATTTTTTCCGTTCAAAAACATATTCTGCATCTGATGATAAATCAGAGCGGAATGAATAGCCTAGTCTATCAAATTTCTTAATATCCTCAGGATTTTCAATTCTGTTTTCAGCCATGAACCTAACCATTTCACCACGGGCCATCTTAGCATATGTACCTTTTGTCACCAGTTTATCTCCTGATAACTCACAAAATGTAATCGTAATGTATCTATCCTGTCGTGTCAGATATTTTTCTATGCACTTAGAGTATTCTTTCGATGCCAGATTGATTATAATCCTGCTGTTATCAATCACTGAGCGGTATAATAAATCTCCCCAGTACTCATACAGATTTTTTGTTTCTCCTATTCCAACCTTCGCCTGCATTTCCAAACGATAAGGCGTCACACCATCCCTTGGTTTTAACACACCATAAAATGCAGATATTATTCTCAAATGCTTTTGTACATACTCGAACTGACTGTCCTCAAACACGGATGGAGCCATATATTGAAAAGCAATTCCTTCATATGATAAGACAGCTGGGGTAAGTAAATGATAAAGATCCATGTTTTCCAATCTATTGAAGTTCTGTTCTGTAATTTTGTCATTACATTTCCAGATAGTCTTCAGTTCTTCTTTTGACTTACTTTTCAACCAACTTTGTATCTCTGTCGTCTTTTCAATAAATTCAGGCAATCCATCCGGCGCTATGCTGTCAGTATCTGTAATCATCTTTTTAGCAGGGGATAATATTATCTTCATTAATCTAATTCCTTGAGCATATTTTCAGGATCATCTGCAGCCTTGACTTTATCATTTGCCTTTATAATAATCCCCTGTTCATCAATAAGATATGTGGTTCTTACTACTCCCATAGAGACTTTTCCATAATTTTTCTTTTCTTTCCATACATCATATGCTTCAATAACTTTCCGCTCTGGATCTGCTAAAAGTGTAAATGCCAATCCATATTTTTCCTCAAATCTCTTATGAGAGGATACAGAATCCTTACTGACTCCAAGAATAACTGCTCCTTTTTCGGTAAACTGCGGGTATCGCTCAGAAAACCCACATGCCTGTTTCGTGCATCCCGCTGTATTATCCTTGGGATAGAAATATAAAATCACTTTTTTTCCTGTATAATCCGATAATCTATGTATTTTCCCATTTTGATCTGGCAACTCAAAATCCGGTGCCTTAACCCCTACTTCCAACATTATTTATCCCTCCCTTTCTGTATCTTTCTCTTTATTCGCCTTTTTCTTCCTATTCCCGGTAATCATTTTATGACCTGTATATATCGCCATTACCATACATAACATAGAACTTAAAGCAAAGTATTTGTGACTTGATTTTTGCTTTTTATATCCAGTGTAAAAAGTCCCAAGCATTGTGATCAATGCTCCTACTGACCAATATTTATGTGCTTTCATGTAATTCCTCCATTTTTCAGTGTATTCAATTCTAATTATACGCTACCATATTCCTATGTCAATTTGATAATAGAGCATTCCTATAAAATTTTTCAAAATATCATTGTCAAAACTATGTATTGTTATCCTTTAATTTTTCTTTGAAATAATTGACAAAAAGCTTGCTTTCAGGAGATTACTATTTAATCTCTTTTCCATCTATATATAGTTGAAATTTATCAGGATTATTGACAACATCATAGTCCTTTCCGTATTCTACAAGTCTATATTCGGCTGTCATTACCGATTCCCCGTCTTCAATATCTTCTTTCCATAAATAGATGTTCATATCAATGCTCGTCGCATATCCTCTGTCTGTGGAGAATTTTGTCGAATGAAAAGAATCATCCTTGTACATCTGCAAAAGTTTTCTTGCAAACGCTTCTCTATCCTCAATATCTTCCCTATTTGCGACCACGGTTATATTTTCATCCCGATTTACAGAAAAAGTTCCAACTACATCTGGTTCGCCTTCTTTATGACTGGATTCAAATTTCCCATAAATACTTCCTACAGCAATTATCAAGATTGCTGTTCCTGAAATTAGTGCAATTATCTTTTTCTTCATATTTTTAATTTCCTTTTAATTTTTTTACTGCGTAATTGATTACTTCTTCCGGTGTGGGCCTGTCTCCTTTAAGTGTCATTTTCTTCCATTCTTCCTGCACTGCCGGGTCAGGATTAACAAATCCTGCATCTATGGCTATCTGCATTTCTCTGCGTACTTCTTCTGGTGTTGTGTTATACTTTTCTGCAATCTTCTCATATATAGTTTTCTCTCTCATTCATTTTCCTCAGATATATAAGTGGAATTATATCTTGTTCTATAAAATCAATTTAGCATATTTCTGTTGGCATGAAAAGAGACTTTACAACTTAAAATTGGATAAAAAGGACAAAAAAAGAAGAGCTGCTTGCTCTTCCCATATAGTAGTAGTAAAATAATTTGTCATGCCAGCGCAATATATTACCTAGAATATCGCTATAACAGGAAAGGGGCTGCATTATGACAGCCCCTAGTTTACTTCATCACGTTGTCTACATTCTGAGTGAACTCGTTCCCTGGTTTATTTTAGCATCGATCTGGATTTTGTTTCATAAAGATAAATTTTGCCACAGAGCGGTCGTATGTTTTAATGTGTCCAAACAGCCAGTCGATTACATTTTTCTGTACAAGTTCACTGAACCGATCTGTTGGTCCTTCATACTCCTGAAGGTATTCATACAGTTCCTGAATTGTCTTTTTAAACTCTTCATGTTTTTCATAATGTTTTTCACGCTCTGGATAACCGGCTTTTTCCTGAAGTGCTTCTTCTTCTTTAAAATGAAAGTCAGTATACTCGTTAAGATAATCCAGAAGTTTGATCGCCTTTACCTTGCTGTCGCCATTTTGACAGGCAATTACAAAGTTCTGAATACGGTCAATCAATTCTTTGTGCTGTGTATCGATTGTTTTATTTCCTGTTACTAAATTGTCATCAAAGGTAATGTTTAAATCGTAAGTCATAATTTGACCTCCCATAATAATCTTTGTTTTTCTCTTGTTAACTCGCTTTTTCTCACATTTTCATTTTTTCATAGAGATTACTTCTAAGTCTATGTCATTCCCCTTGGCCATAAATCATGGATATACGGATGTTTAGGGTACACAAAACAAGACGTCGTCTTATTCTGCTATGATCGGCCTCTCTTCCCCAACTCCTTACGGCAGCCTAACCTCCCATATCATACGGGATCTCCTATAACTTCAGGGTCCTTAATTCCTTCGTTCTGCTTATCCATAAAGGGGTGTCATGATGCTCCATTGCTGAGTCTCTGCTCTGATGGTAAAAAATCTGACTTGGCTCTTTATGTTTATGAAATTCTTCTGTTTCTTTCAGCACCTTGCGGCGGACGTCTCCTGAATCTCACAGTTGATCTTCTTATGCTGCCTGTGGCTGCCTGTGAATGTCAGAAAGCATCTTCTGCGCATCATAGGTCACTCCATTTGCAAGGATGGCATAAAAGACTCGTATCAGCTTACAGCTGATTGCAATCACGGATTGTTTCTTCTTGAGCGGATTGTTCGCTCTTGTCGTGTAATACTCATGCAATGACTTAAACTCTGGATTCGTAGCTATCAGCGGAATCGCTGCATTGAACAGTACTGCCCGCAGCTTACTCCGCCCTCTTTTACTTATGGTCGTCTGTCCTTTGTGCTTTCCAGAGCTGTTCTCCCGTAATGAGAGTCCTGCCAGCTTTTGTATCTGTCTGGGTGATTCGAAACGCCTCACATCACCCACTTCTGCCAGAAATCCGGCTACCGTGATCACTCCTATACCTTTGATGGCAAGCATCTGCTCGCTTTCGGGTATCTTCCTGCACAACTTTTCTATCTCCTCTATAACGGCGTCAAGCTGTGCCTTTTTGTATTCGTAATCCTCGAGCAATAGCTTCATTTCATACTGGGCAGCCGAAGAGCCTTTCTTTAAGCCAATGCTGCGTTTTGCTGTCTCACACAGGGTCGTTGCCCTTTTCATTCCTACAGCCCTAAGCTTTGCATCTCGCCAGATTTGATTGATTTTCTCGGCTCCCAGTTCCACGATTGCTTCCGGAGTACAAACTTTCTTTAGAAGCAGCATACTGCTCTGTGCTTCATAGTCCCCAAACACATCTGTGTACTCGGGGAAATATATGGCGAACCATCTGGCAAATCTGTTTTTGATCTGGGTCATCTCCCTGATGAGTCTCTTACGATTGGTCACCATAATTCTTAAATCAGCATACACACCATCCGGTGTATACGGTGCAGAATACCGGCCCTCGGTAACCAGCTTTGCGATCACCTTCGGATCCTTCCTGTCATTCTTGCTTTGGCTGTTGTCATCCAGTTCCTTGGTCTGCTTTACCGCATAAGGGTTAACCATAACCAGGAGGATGCCCTCATCCTCAAGATAAGCGCCAAGATCAAACCAGTAATGACCTGTCGGCTCGATACCTACGATAACATCTGACTTTCTGTACTTGTCCTGTAAACGCTGCATCCATGCTTTAAAGGCTTCAAAACCTTCTCTGCTGTTGCTGAATGTAAAGACTTTCCCAAGTTCAATGCCTCTCCAGTCAAATGCTCTGGCATACTGTGTCGTACTTCCGATATCAATTCCAACTACCAAAGTTGATTCTTTTACTTGATTGATTTTTTCATTCTGCTTATAATTCATTTGTGGGTGTCTCCTTTGAACGATGATTTGTCAACCGGCCAGTTAACAATCATTATTCTATAGGTGGCACTCATTTTTTGCAAACCGGTTATTTGTTACTTAACAGGAATGCTCCATTTCTTTTATATGTTCTCTTAGGCTCTTTTAATGTCTGGCAGTTTCGTATCTGCATTTTCTGCTTAGTCTTCTACAGGAACGAAAACATCTTTTCCTAATCCGCAGATTGGGCATGTCCAGTCATCTGGAATATCCTCAAATGCAGTTCCTGGAGCGATACCTCCGTCTGGATCGCCTACTGCCGGATCATAAATATAGCCACATGGTTCACATTCATATTTTTTCATAGTCATTTTCCCTTTTCAATGTCGATTTATTTTTGTTACCAAGTTCCTAGCAATTTTTCTAACACTTTGTTTCTTGTATATCTGTATTATACATGATAATTATTCTTTTGTCAATAATAGTAATTATTATTATTTTTGTACTTAGCATAAACTGATATTTGAATTGCACATTTACATATTGTATATATTATGGGAATAGTTGAATAAAAAAATGAACTCTATTCATTAAAGACAGAGTTGCTGGAAATTACTTCTCTCCAACAACTTTCTTCGTCTTTAAGTCCTTGAAACACAATACTGTCCAATCAGATTCATCCAATTGTTATATTTATTCTTTTCACACACCTTTCGGCAAATTTCATTTTCCATCAATACACAGAACATCTTATCATAATCAAATGCCCAAACAGCACCATTCACATGGTTTTCCACTGCTTTCTG
>NZ_JBCOMI010000028.1:0-52501 GCF_040924245.1 Ruminococcus sp. J1101004sp1_RTP21198st1_B9_RTP21198_201120
AGTCATTAGCTTGCCGGAACGTTGCGACGCGCGGCGGTGAATATACATTGTGAAATCGCGTCCGGAATAACGACCAACACATTAAATAGCAAAACAGGAGGTTCTACATGGGAAAAAGAAAAAAAGAAGAATTGCCCGATTACACAGTAGCCAATATGGATGTGGATGGTATGCCCTGGAATTCCAGAAGACCATGGCAGATATTTCCTGGAGATCCATCCAGACGCAGAAAAGAATTTGATGTAAAAGTGCCGGAACCGGGAATGGAAAATGAAGTGACGGATAATCTGAGCGCTTTTCAGAATCCGCCGATGACGAAGGAAGAAAGAAGAGGAATCATCTGGCTTTCGCTAAAGGCGTCACTGACTGTGGGACTGATCTTTGGCGGTGCGGCATTTTTGTTTATTTTATTCTGTGTATTCGTGTGGCTTAAATAAAAAAAGAGAACAGCGGTTTTACCTGTGAAAGTGAGCATTTCACAGGTAGAGCCGCTGTTTTTTATTAGATATCATGAAACATTCCGATTTTATTCTTAATTTTTTGCATTTCGTTATCCGTTTCGATTACTGCCTGGGCCGAGCGGAGCAGTTCTTCACTGATCTCTGCATATCCTGGCAGGTCCTCGATTCCCTTCTTGTAGCGGAGCTGATGCTCCAATGTAGCCCAGAAGTCCATGCCGTTGGTGCGGATCTGAAGTTCTACTCTCATAGGTGTTTTCCCCTTGGAGAAGAATACAGGAATCTCCACTATCATATGATAACTACGATAACCATTTGGCTTGGGATTCTTGATATAATCCTTGATCTTAATAACTTTAATATCATCCTGTCCGGCAATCAGATCAGCTACCGTATAAATATCGTCAATAAAAGCACAGACCACCCGGACACCAGCCACGTCATTTAATTGTTCCTGAATATTCTCCGCTGTAAAATCATATCCCAGCTTCTGTAGCTTCCGGTAAATGCTCTCCGGTTTCTTTATCCTTGTCTTAATAAAAGAAATAGGATTTCTCTTATACTCCACGGAAAATTCATCATCCAGAACCTCCAGCTTGGTCTGTACCTCCCGGATGGCACATCTATACATCATCATCAGATCATTAAACTTTGCTGCATTTTTGATAAAACGTTGCGGATCTGGCGTATCCAGCCAGGGCGCTTTTTTTTCTCCTTCGTTCATGGCAGATCCTTTCATTTTTAACATACAGATTATTCTGTATACAGAATTTTATATAGCCCTATTATATAAGAAAAACGCTGTGGAAGCAACGGATAATCCCTTCGAAATATTTGGTGAAAGGAAAGAAAATATTGTTAAAAAACATATAAAATACCTCTGCTATATTTTACAACGATTTTACATTCCAAAGCTAGTGTATTTTACATCCGGACAGTAAGATACATACTGTAATCGCGAGAGAGAGAAAAACATAGAGACCGCGAAGAAAAGGAGAATTTAAATCATGAAAAAAGGTTTAGCAGTAGCAATGGCGGCATTATTAGGAGTAGCAACAATGGGAACAACAGCAATGGCAGCAGCTTCCGGAGATATTACAATCTGCTCCAGAGAAGACGGATCCGGTACAAGAGGTGCATTCATTGAACTGTTTGGAATTGAAGAAAAAGACGCAGATGGAAATAAAGTAGACAATACAACAGAAGCAGCAAAGATCACAAACAGCACATCCGTTATGTTAAGCACAGTAGCACAGGACGTAAATGCAATCGGATATGTATCTCTTGGTTCTCTGGATGACAGTGTAACAGCATTAAAAATCGACGGAGCAGAGGCAACAGCAGAAAACATTGAATCCGGAGATTACAAAGTAGTTCGTCCATTCAACATTGCAACAAAGGATGATGTAAGCGAAGCGGCACAGGATTTCATTACATACATCATGAGTGCAGATGGACAGAAGATCATTGAAGACAACGGATACATCTCAGTAGGCGACAAACCTGCATACGAAGCAGCTGCTGTAGAAGGAAAAGTTGTAGTAGCTGGTTCCTCTTCTGTAACACCTGTTATGGAAAAACTTGCTGAAGGCTATAAAACAGTAAATGACAAAGTTGAAATTGAGGTTCAGCAGAGCGATTCCACAACCGGTATGACATCTGCAATCGACGGACTTTGCGATATCGGTATGGCATCCCGTGACCTGAAAGACAGCGAGACTGAGGCTGGTCTTACCGCAACTGTTATCGCAAAAGATGGTATCGCTGTAATAGTAAACAACGACAGCGGTGTTGAAGAACTTACCAGTGAGCAGGTAAAAGATGTTTACACAGGAAACATCACAATCTGGGAAGACCTTACAAAATAATAAGAAATAAAGTTACTGTTCGCAAAAAAGACCTTGTGGAATGCTACCAGTGAATAGTAAAGAAATAAAGTACCTTTACAGTTACGAAACATGAAATAGAAATAAGGAATCCTGCAAAGCCGGTTAAAAGCTTTGCAGGATCTAAATTTTCCGAATAAAAAAGGAACTTACTTTATATGAAATCGATCAATGAAACTGTAATGAAATTTGTTTTCCTTGCAGCGGCCTGTACCTCCGTATTAGCCGTTGCATTAATCTGCATTTTCCTGTTTGCAAACGGAATCCCGGCAATGGCGAAGATTGGCCTGCCAGATTTCCTGTTTGGAATGAAATGGAAACCATCCAATGGACTGTATGGAATTTTTCCATTCATTCTTGGAAGTATCTATGTAACAGCCGGGGCCATTGTGGTGGGAGTTCCAACAGCTCTTCTGCTTGCAATCTTCCTTGCATTTTATTGTCCGAAAAAGCTGTATGCACCATTAAAGGCAATGGTAAACCTCCTTGCAGGAATACCATCTGTTGTATATGGATTTTTCGGTTTGACAGTGTTTGTCCCGCTGCTTCGACAGCTTACCGGTCATGATGGAAGTACCATGCTGACAGCTTCCGTGCTTCTTGGAATTATGATCCTTCCAACGGTAACCGGCGTTGCAGAACCAGCCTTAAAAAGTGTTCCCACAAGTTATTATGAAGGGGCATTGGCACTTGGAGCAACCCACGAAAAAAGTGTATTTGGCACTGTTTTCCCGGCTGCAAAATCAGGTGTATTAGCTGGCGTGGTTCTTGGAATCGGACGTGCCATTGGTGAGACGATGGCAGTGATCATGGTAGCTGGAAACCAGACCTGGATGCCACAGGGGCTTTTCAAAGGACTTCGAACCATGACCGCAAATATTGTAATTGAAATGGGCTATGCAACCGATCTTCACAGGGAAGCGCTGATTGCTACAGGTGTTGTACTTTTCGTATTCATCCTGATTATCAACCTGTGTGTATCAGCCCTGAAAAGGAGAGCAGAAGATGAGTAAAAATAAATTATCTTATTGGAAAAATCATCCTGGTTCTGCCATCCTGAGGCTCCTGGTATGGTTATCTGCAATTATTACAGTGGCAGTTATGGCGTTTCTTGTTGGTTTTATTCTGATAAAAGGTGTTGGAAATCTGACACCAGACTTGTTTGCACTGGAATATAATTCTGACAATGCTTCTTTAATGCCGGCTCTGATCAACACCTTGATCATCACCCTGTTATCCCTGGTAATCGCTGTGCCATTTGGAATTTTTGCTGCGATTTACCTGGTTGAGTATGCGAAAAAGGGCAGCAAGCTGGTCAAGATCATCCGTATTACAACAGAAACCCTTCAGGGAATCCCATCCATTATCTTCGGTCTGTTCGGTCTTCTGTTTTTCAGTACCGCTCTCCATTGGGGATATTCCCTTCTGGCCGGTGCTATGACACTGGTGATTATGATCCTTCCGCTGATCATCCGTACTACAGAGGAGGCACTTATGGGTGTCCCGGATGCGTACAGAGAAGCTTCCTTTGGCCTTGGGGCAGGAAAGCTCCGCACTGTGTTTAAAGTGGTGCTTCCAAGTGCAATTCCTGGAATCCTTTCTGGTGTGGTACTTGCAACAGGACGTATTGTTGGTGAGACTGCAGCCCTGATTTATACTGCCGGTTCTGTGGCGAAGGTTCCATCCAGTCTGATGGGATCCGGACGTACCCTGGCAGTACATATGTATGTGCTTTCCAGTGAGGGACTTTACATGGATCAGGCTTATGCCACAGCAGTTATTCTGCTGATCTTCGTACTTGTACTGAACGGAGTGTCCGGTTTATGTGCAAAGCACTTAAGTAAAGCCACTAACGGTCAGTAAGTGCCATAGGTGTTGCTAATGTATGCAGTTGTGGCAGCGCAATAGGCGAGAAATAACTAACTTTCATATATGATAATATTGCCAGCAGGCGATACGTCAGTTTGATAAAAATTCACACTCAGCAGATTTGTTTAGAAAATGTAATAGAACTAAAAATTTCTGCAGCAAGGAGAATTATGGGTAAAATAGATGTAAAAAATATGGATCTGTATTACAGCAGCTTCCATGCCTTGAAAAATATTAATCTGGAGATTCCGGAAAAGAAGATTACCGCATTCATTGGTCCAAGCGGCTGCGGAAAATCCACATTACTGAAATCCTTAAACCGTATGAACGATCTTGTGGAAGGCTGTAAGATCACAGGCGATATTTGTCTGGACGGTGAGGATATTTATGGTGACATTGATGTAAACCTTCTTAGAAAACGTGTTGGAATGGTTTTCCAGAAACCAAATCCTTTTCCAATGAGCATTTATGATAACATTGCATATGGACCTCGTACTCATGGAATTCATTCCAAGGAAAAACTGGACGATATCGTAGAACGTGCTCTTCGAAATGCTTCTATCTGGGATGAGGTAAAGGACCGGTTAAAAAAGAGCGCCCTGGGTATGTCTGGCGGACAGCAGCAGAGACTTTGCATTGCAAGAGCTCTTGCAGTAGAGCCGGAGGTACTTCTTATGGATGAGCCTACCTCTGCACTTGATCCAATTTCCACATCCCACATTGAGGATCTGGCGCTGGAATTAAAAGACCGATACACCATCGTGATCGTAACTCACAACATGCAGCAGGCAGCCCGTATTTCTGACAAGACTGCATTTTTCCTGCTGGGTGAGATTATTGAATATAACGATACTACAGAACTGTTTTCCAGACCACAGAACAAGAAAACAGAAGAGTATATTACAGGGAGGTTTGGTTGATATGAGAGATGTGTATACCGCAAAGCTCTCCAGGCTTTCAGATGAGATCCTGGAAATGGGAAATCTGTGCGGTCAGGCCATCATGAAGACCTGTCAGCTTCTGGCAAGCGTGGAGATCCGTGAGGCTGCCACAAAGGAGATTGGAAGAATTGAGAAGGAGATTGACGACAAAGAACATAATATTGAGGCTCTGTGCATGCAGCTTCTTCTGAAACAGCAGCCGGTTGGTACTGATCTTCGCAAAATTTCCGCAGCACTTAAGATGGTAACAGATATGGAGCGAATCGGCGACCAGGCTACTGATATTGCGGAGATTCTGAACACAGGCAGCGTTCATGTGCCGGTAACAGCTATCCCACTTCAGGAAATGGCAGATTATGCCATGCATATGGTAAATGACAGCGTTACCGCTTATGTAGAGGGAAAAAGTGATCTGGCCAAAAAGGTGATCAGCAGTGATGATGTTCTGGATAACCTTTTCAATAAAGTAAGAAATGCGTTGGATCAGAACACCATGGGCTTTTCCAGTGACGAGGTTCTTGATCTTCTGATGATTTCCAAATACTATGAGCGAATCGGAGACCACGCCACCAATATCGGAGAGTGGGCAGAGTTTTCTGTAGACGGAATCCATAGAAACGGAGACAGCATCAGCGATCTGTTTAATCCGGATTCCTTATAATAAGATTGGAACAAAGACAGGGGCAAACATGTTTTGCCTCTTTTTGGCAGGAAAGTTACATATAAAAGAACCTTGTCTGACTGGCTAAAAGCATCGTATCAGACAAGGTTCTATGTTTTTCAGGAGAGGAATTCTTTCTTTTATTTTATCTTATTCGTAATTTTTATGTTTTTTAAAGAAATCCTTTGTTTCCTTTACGACTACACCGCTTAAAGCAAGCAGCGCGATCAGGTTCGGGAAGGCCATCAGGGCATTGAAGATATCTGCAATGTTCCAGACAGCAGCAACAGTCATGTACGGTCCGAAGAAGACGCAGATGATATATAACCAGCGGTAAGTCTTTACGGCAGTCATGTTGCGGTTGAAAAGGTATTCCAGGCAGCGCTCACCGTAATAATCCCATCCAAGGATGGTTGTGAATGCAAAGAATACCAGGCACAGCATAAGAGCAAAGGAGGCAAACTGTGCAGGGAATGGAAGACCTTTCTGGAAAGCTGCAGTAGTAATCGCAACACCTTCAAGTCCTGTATTCCAGGTTTCGGTAATGACAATGGAAAGACCTGTCATGGTACAGATTACAATGGTATCAATAAAAGTACCGGTCATGGAAACAAGTCCCTGGCGAACCGGTTCCTTTGTCTGAGCGGCAGCTGCAGCAATAGGAGCGCTACCAAGACCAGACTCGTTTGAGAAAATACCGCGGGCAATACCTTTCTGCATTGCCACAACCATGGTTCCCATGGCACCGCCTGCAAGGGCACTTCCGTTGAAGGCTGTTTTTACAATTGTAGCGATGGCACCAGGAACTGCAGTAATATTTGTGATCACAATGATCAGTGCAAGTGCAACATAAAGAACCGCCATAAATGGAACGATAATCTGGGAAACCTTTGCAATACGCTGAATACCGCCAAGAACTACAAGTCCTACACATAAGGTAAGAATCAGGCAGGCGATTACAGTTGCCCAGGAGTATGTATTTCCAAAAAGGGAAACGGTGTGTACGGTATCCGGGTCAAAGAAGTTCTTTACTGCAGAAGCAATACCGTTTACCTGAGTAAAGGTACCAATTCCGAAAAGACCGACCCCGGCTCCGAAGAATGCAAAAATCTTTGCAAGCCATCTCCACTGTTTTCCCATACCATTCTCAATATAATAAAATGGTCCGCCAAGAACGTGTCCGTCCTTGTCGATGGTACGGTATTTGATGGCCAGAAGGCCTTCTGCGTATTTGGTTGCCATTCCGAAGAATGCAGCAACGATCATCCAGAACAGGGCTCCGGGTCCGCCTGCAGCAATAGCAGTGGCAACACCTACGATGTTACCGGTTCCGATAGTTGCGGACAAAGCTGTGCAGAGCGCACCAAAGCTTGTGACTTCACCTTCGCCGCCTTCTTCATTTTTTACCATGAATTTCAGTGCTTTTCCAAGATGTCTTACCTGTAAAAAGCCTAACCGAACGGTTAAAAGGAATCCTGTGACCAGGATCAGAATGATTAACGGAAGTCCCCAGACTACTCCGTCAAACCAGGTGATAAAGTTGTTGATTTGTGTAAACATGTTCTCTTTCCTCCATCCTTTTGCCTGAGAGATTAACAGCATTACAAATGCTGCGTACACCTTCGGCGCTCTTCCATAAATTTTTTTGAAGAGACTCTCCTGAGTTACGAAAAACCTGCCTATACATTTTTTATAAAATGTACGAGCATGACGGCCATTCGTACTGTGTAGAAACACACTAACACACAGAATATCATATACGATCATAAATTTCAATGAAAACATTAGAAAAATATTTTGTTTTGACAAGAAAAATATTTGCCTTTACTTCATTGCATCGCGAAGCGAGTTTGAAAAGTCATTTCCGCAATCTGCTGGTATCATAAAATGAAACAGTTGACATGCATTTTCATATATGCTATGCTTATGAAGATTTTGAAAGACAAAGAAAGAGTCTTTTCAAAGCAATTATTTTGGATCACTCCATTTGGGGTTAAGGCCATACGGACAGCCGGGTCCACTGCCGCTGATGGTAACTTTGGTTGCCTTATTGATTGAGTTAGAAGCTCAAATTTTATAAGTTGGTTCCTTTGATAACCACTATGCGCCTGATGCGCAGACTTGTGAAACGGTCAATAAGAGTAGTAAAAGTATGATTGCTATATAGACTCTGACATATATCATCCGGATTTCTATTTTATGTAAATACGAGGATTTCTATATTTATTATAAGTCAATGGAGATAGAATCGGGAAGAATGATCCAAGCAGGTTTGCGGTTTTAAGGCAGCCTGCTTTTTTTATGTAATAGAAAATCACGTTGGAATTTCCTATTATATAAAAAGCTCTGCCGGGTAGGATTCCACTGCAGCGGAAGAGCAGATGGCGCTGGAGACGCCCCTTTGCAGGCGGATAATCCTGCAAACAGGATTCTTTATACAGACAAAGGAACTGGAAATGGAGACGCAATGAACAGAACTCGTTTTAAACTGGACCAGAATCGTGCACCAATTCACGAGGCTCTGGAAAATTTCCGGCGCATGAGGGTGGTACCCTTCGATGTGCCAGGACATAAAAGAGGAAGAGGAAATCCGGAGCTTACTGAGTTTCTGGGGCAGAAATGTGTAGGCGTGGATGTAAACAGCATGAAGCCGCTTGATAATCTCTGTCATCCTGTATCTGTGATCCGGGAGGCAGAAGAACTGGCAGCAGATGCTTTTGGAGCAGCTCACGCCTTTCTCATGGTTGGCGGAACTACAAGCTCCGTACAGACCATGGTGTTAACAGCCTGTAAGAGGGGAGACGAGATCATTCTTCCCCGCAATGTTCACAGAAGCGTGCTGAATGCGCTGGTTCTGTGCGGAGCAATTCCGGTTTATGTGAATCCGGAAGTAGATCAGAGACTTGGAATCTCTCTTGGAATGCGCCGTGAACAGGTGGCAAAGGCAATTAAGGAGCATCCCAATGCAGTGGCTGTGCTGGTAAACAATCCCACCTATTATGGAATTTGCAGTGATCTTCGTGCAATTGTGCGGATGGCTCATGAAGCAGGAATGCTGTGTCTGGCAGATGAAGCCCATGGGACTCATTTTTATTTTGGAGGAGGTCTGCCGGTTTCGGCAATGGCAGCTGGTGCAGATATGGCATCTGTATCCATGCATAAAAGCGGTGGAAGCCTGACCCAGTCCAGCCTTCTTCTGACTGGACCTGACGTACATGCCGGATATGTCCGTCAGATTATCAACCTGACCCAGACTACCTCTGGAAGCTATCTTCTGATGTCAAGTCTTGACATTTCCCGGCGGAATCTTGCACAGCGCGGACGTCAGATTTTCCACCAGGTAGCAGATATGGCAGAATATGCAAGGGAAGAGATTAACGCCATTGGCGGCTATTACGCATTTGGAAAAGAACTGGTGAATGGAGATTCGGTTTTTGATTTTGACATTACGAAATTAAGTGTACATACCCTGGATATCGGACTTGCAGGAATTGAGGTTTACGACATTCTGAGAGATGAATATGATATTCAGATCGAATTTGGTGATATCGGAAATATTCTGGCTTATCTGTCAATTGGAGACCGTGCCCAGGAAGTAGAGCGGCTGGTAAGTGCCCTTGCGGAAATCCGCAGGCGTTTCCAGAAGGATAAATCAGGATTGCTGGATCAGGAATATATTGATCCCCAGGTAGTAACAAGCCCTCAGGAAGCGTTTTATGCAGAAAAATGCAGCCTTCCTCTCCGGGAAACGGAAGGAAAGGTATGCAGTGAATTTGTAATGTGTTATCCCCCGGGAATTCCAATTCTGGCTCCAGGAGAGCGGATCACCCCGGAAATCCTGGATTACATTGAATATGCCAAGGCAAAAGGATGCAACATGACAGGTCCGGAAGATCCGGATATATTACGGTTAAATGTGCTGGAGCATGTTTGAAGTTACTGTGAACGGAGTGAACAGTAACTGTTTGAAAAAGGCTGTCTGCAAATTGTGACACACATTTTGCGGGAATAATTTTAAAACACACTCTGGCAGGGAGGTAAAGAAAATGGAAATGTGGTTTTCGGAATTTCATACACCGGATGTAAAGCATAGTATCCGGGTAAACCGTCAGCTCTACTCAAGGCAGAGCGACTATCAGCGAATTGATATTTTTGAGACACCGGAATTTGGCAGGGTTCTTACACTGGATGGCAATGTAATGCTCACGGAACGTGACGAATTTATTTATGACGAAATGATTACCCATGTACCTATGGCTGTTCACAAAGAAGCCAGGGATATTCTTGTGATCGGAGCAGGAGACGGCGGAGTTGTACGTGAACTGACAAGATATGACCGTGTTCGTCATATTGATCTGGTAGAGATGGATCCCATGGTAGTGGAAGCCTGCCGTGCCTATCTTCCGGGAAATGCCTGCAGGCTTGATGACAGGAGAGTGCATCTTCATTACGAAAATGCATTGAAATTTATCCGACGCTGTGAAAATAAATATGACCTTATCATCGTGGATTCTTCCGATCCTTTTGGTCCTTCGGAAGGCTTGTTTACCCGAGAATTTTATGGAAACTGTTATAATGCGCTGAAAGAGGATGGAATCATGGTCAATCAGCAGGGAAGTCCTTTTTATTCTGAGGACGCCCATGCCATGCAGCGCAGTCACAAAAGAATTGCCAGTACGTTCCAGATCAGTCGTGTTTATCAGGCACATATTCCTACCTTTGCTGCCGGCTACTGGCTGTTTGGTTTTGCAAGCAAAAAGTACCATCCGGTGGATGATCTGGATCCGGAGGCATGGAACGCCCTGAATCTTCGCACCCGTTACTATACCACAAGGCTTCACAGAGGCGCCTTTTATCTTCCGGCTTTTCTGGAGGAAATGCTTCAGGAGGTGGAGGACTGATTTATGATTTTACCTAATATTGAGAATTTTATCGGCTGTGACAGCAGCTTTGAGGAAGCAGGGATTGTTCTTTACGGAGCGCCCTTTGATTCTACCACAAGCTTTCGCCCTGGAGCCAGGTTCGGCCCTTCTGCCATTCGTCATGAAAGCTTTGGACTGGAAACCTACAGCCCTTATCAGGACCGTGACCTTACAGATATTCAGGTATTTGACAGTGGAGATCTGGAGCTTTGCTTCGGCAGCAGTGAAATGGCACTTGCGGATATACAGAATCGTGCCTGGGAAATTCTGGAAGCAGGAAAGATACCCTTGCTTTTAGGCGGTGAGCATCTGGTGACACTGGCGGCTGTAAAAGCCGCAGCCAGAAAATATCCAGGACTTCATATTATTCATTTTGATGCCCACGCAGATTTGAGGGATGATTATCTTGGTGCTCGTTTAAGCCATGCGTGTGTCATTCGCAGATGCCATGATATTCTGGGAGATGGACGGATCCATCAGTTTTGCATCCGAAGTGGGGAAAGAGAAGAATTCCAGTTTGCAAAGGAACATACAGATTTTCATCCCTTTACCTTTGAAGGCTTGGAAGAGACCATACAGGAATTGGACAGAGAGCAGGTTCCAGTATATTTTACCATTGATCTGGATTGCCTGGATCCATCCGTATTTCCGGGAACCGGTACACCGGAGGCGGGAGGTGTAAGCTTCCTTGAGCTTCTTGCGGCTATCCGGAAGGTATCAGAATTAAATATTGTGGGAGCAGATGTCAATGAGCTGGCACCTATGCTGGATCCAAGCGGTGTTTCCACAGCCACAGCATGCAAGGTGGTCAGGGAACTGCTGCTGGCAGTGGCGAAATAAAAACAGCTGCGATAGTGAATTATAAAAAAGGAGATAAAAAATATGAGCAGAGTACTTGTAATCGGCTGCGGCGGAGTAGCCAGTGTAGCAATCCAGAAATGCTGTCAGGCAGATGAGGTATTTACAGAACTGTGTATTGCAAGCAGGACAAAAGAAAAATGTGATGCCCTTGCCCGGAAACTGGAAGGAAAAACAAAAACAGTTGTTACCACAGCAAAGGTAGATGCAGATGATGTAAACCAGCTGATCCAGCTGATCAATAGTTACAAACCGGATCTGGTAATGAACATTGCACTTCCATACCAGGATCTGACAATTATGGATGCCTGTCTGGCATGTGGCGTAAACTATATGGATACGGCAAATTATGAGCCAGAAGATACCGATGATCCGGAATGGCGGGCTATTTACGAAAAACGCTGTAAGGAAGCTGGATTTTCCGCATATTTTGATTATTCCTGGCAGTGGGCATACCGGAAGAAATTTGAAGAGGCAGGACTTACTGCACTTCTTGGCTGCGGCTTTGACCCGGGCGTTACACAGGCATACTGTGCATATGCATTAAAGCATGAGTTTGACCAGATTGATACCATTGATATTCTGGACTGCAACGGAGGAGACCATGGGTATGCATTTGCAACCAACTTTAACCCGGAGATCAACCTTCGTGAGGTAAGCGCTCCTGGAAGCTACTGGGAGAATGGACATTGGGTGGAAATTCCTCCGATGGCCATTAAGCGGGAATATGATTTTGACCAGGTTGGCGATAAGGATATGTATCTTCTTCATCACGAGGAAATCGAGTCTCTTGTCCAGACAATTCCGGGAGTAAAGAGAATTCGTTTCTTTATGACCTTTGGACAGAGCTATCTGGATCACATGCGTTGTCTGGAGGATGTGGGAATGCTTTCTACTACCCCGATCAACTATAACGGACAGGAAATTGTTCCCATCCAGTTTTTGAAGGCTCTTCTTCCGGATCCGGCAAGCCTTGGTCCCCGTACCAAAGGTAAAACCAATATTGGCTGTATTTTCACCGGAGTAAAGGATGGACAGGAGAAAACCTACTATATTTATAATATTTGTGACCATCAGGAATGCTATAAGGAGGTTGGAAGCCAGGCAATCAGCTACACGACAGGTGTTCCAGCCATGTGTGGGGCATTAATGATGCTTACTGGAAAATGGATTCGTCCAGGAGTGTATACAGTAGAAGAATTTGACCCGGATCCGTTCCTGGAGGCACTTGACAAATACGGACTTCCACGCAGTGAAAATCATAATCCGGAGCTGGTTGATTAATGGAAAAAACAGATACAAGACCACCCTTTGCAGCATCCGGCGGAGTTATTCCGCCGGAATTCCGGAAAATCAAGACGCCTTGTTATGTTCTTGACGAAACAGCGCTTATAAAAAATGCAGAATTAATGGGAAAGATCGCCGAAAAAACAGGATGTAAAATGCTTTTGGCGCAGAAGGCTTTCAGCAATTATGACTGCTATCACCTTCTGGAGCCTTATCTGGCTGGAACAGAAGCAAGTGGACTGTACGAAGCAAGGCTTGGCGCCCAGGAGATGCCAGGAAAAGAGGTACATGTATTTTGTGCCGGATACCGTGAGGATGAATTTGAAGAGCTGCTTTGCTTTGCAGATCATATAGTGTTTAACTCACCCTCCCAGCTTCTCCGTTTTGGAAAAAGAGCGAAGCAGGCTGGAAAAAGTGTAGGGCTCAGGATCAATCCGGAATGCTCTACCCAGGAAGGACATGCAATTTATGATCCCTGTGCACCAGGCAGTCGTATGGGTACCACGAGAGCACAGTGGGAGGCTACTGTGAAAATGCATCCGGATCTGACCGGATTATTGGATGGTATTCACTTTCACACCCTTTGCGAGCAGGATTCCTCTGATCTGGAAACCACTCTTGCAGCGGTGAAGGTGAAATTCAGAGATCTGATTTCTCAGGTAAAATGGCTGAATCTGGGAGGAGGACATCATATTACAAGACCAGGTTATGATATTGCACGGCTTGAAAAGTGCATTGAGGCGGCAAAGGAAGAATGGAAGGTGGATATTTACCTGGAGCCTGGAGAGGCATGGGCTTTAAATGCCGGATTCTTTCTGACAACCGTGCTGGATGTGCTGCAAAATGGTGATACCCGGCTTGCAATTTTGGATGGAAGTGCTGCATGTCATATGCCGGACGTTCTGGAAATGCCTTACCGTCCGCCCCTTCTTGGAGCAGGGGAGCCAGGAGAGAATGCCGTTACCGTCCGTCTTGGAGGACCAACCTGCCTGTCCGGGGATGTTATAGGAGATTACAGCTTCCAAAAGCCTTTGGAATACGGAGAGCTTCTCATGTTTGGCGATATGGCCATATATACAACCTGCAAAAACAATACCTTTAACGGAATGCCCCTGCCTGATATCTGGCTGCGGCATGGTGATAAAACCATGGAACGTCTGACTGATTTCGGCTACGAGGATTTTAAAGGCCGACTTGGACACCGCAGGAAATCAGAGTAGGTCTCCTGCAAAATTTGTAAAAAGACGTAAGTCATAGAAATATGGCTTGCGTTTTTTTCTGTCTGGAAGAAAGTGAGATATAATGACACAACACCAGAAAAGATCTGGAACGTATGAAACAGTCTGAGTATATGTAAACGTATGGTAATAATATCTAAAAAAAGAAGATACATTTTTAGTAAAAAACGCTTTTGAAATAAGAACAAAATGGTTTTATAATAAAAATAGAGGCAGGCGGCGTAGTGATGCGGGAAAGAAACATCTCATATGCTGCCTGTTGTTTATAAAATGAATTTCAGGAGGAACCATACATGCATGAATATGAAATCTTTATTGAAGAAATAAATCCGTGTGGAGGAGAACAATACAGTAAAAAAACTTTGATTGAGGCAGAAGCAGTAAGTCCGGAAGCTTATGTAAAAGAAAACGGAAGATTTCCGGTTCTGGAATCCACATGCAATGAGAGCGGCGATGTTGTAATAGTAACAGGAGACAAACAGGGTTCTTTTGTACGTTATACTTTTACGGAATAAGAGTTCCGGGCAGCAAGGAGAGGATTTTGTGAAATATGAAATTGGAGATTTTGTCAGCAAACCAGTTACAGGTATCTGTAAAATAGAGAACATTTTATATTTGAATCCGCAGGATGAAAAAAATGATAAATTGTATTATCTCATGAAACCGGTAGAAGATGAAAAGGAAAAAATATATGTTCCTGTTTCAAATTCAGCTTCGAGGCTGCGACTGTGTCTGACAAAAGAGGAAGCATGGAATCTGATCAAACGAATTCCAGAGATTCCGACAGCATGGACAAATAATGAAAAAATGAGAGAGCAAAGCTATAAAGAGGCAGTAAAAGCAAATGATCCTGAAGCCTTAATTGCTATTATAAAAATGATTTATCAACGAAAACAAAAAAGGCTTGCACAAGGGAAAAAGTGCACTGCTACAGATGCAAGATATTTTCAGGTGGCCGAAAATCTGTTATATGTAGAGCTTGGAATTGCTCTTGGAAAACCAAAGCAGCAAATCTGTAAAACAATTATTGATTATATGAATCAAAGTGAACCAAAGAGTTGACAATCGTATTTGAAAAATGGAGGAATTGTATAGAAAACGCAAAAAAATTTGTTTGACTTTTAGAAAAACAGGCAATATAATTAAATCAAACGAGTAGCAGGTAAGCGTAAATCCAGTTTACAAGCTGCTCGTTTTTGTTTTACTAAAAATGAATATCGCCATGAAAAAGTGTGTAGCCTGTCAGCGTAAGTCCAGCTTATATGACAGGGTGCGCGCTTTTTTTGTGCAGAAAAAGAGAGGAGTTAAAACAAAATGGCGGAAAGCAACAAGATGAAGGAGATGCCGGTGAATAAGCTGATGGTCCAGATGGGAATTCCGATGATCTTATCCATGGCATTGCAGGCAGTCTATAACATTGTAGACAGCGCATTTGTAGGAAATATGAGAGTGGGCAGTGAAGCAGCACTAAATGCACTGACTTTGGTATTCCCGGTTCAGATGCTTATGGTGGCAGTGGGAATCGGAACGGGTGTAGGAACCAATGCACTTCTTGCAAGGACACTGGGACAGGGAAACCGTAAAAAAGCTGCAAAGGTAGCAGGAAACAGCCTGTTTTTGGGTGTGATCATTTATGTAGTTTGTTTATTATTTGGCATCTTTGGAGTGAAAGCGTATATTTCATCTCAGACAGTAGATGCAGAAGTACTTGAGAGGGGAGTCAGTTATCTGCGGATATGTTGTGTGATTTCTTTTGGAATCATCTTCTTTTCTTTATTTGAAAAGCTGTTACAGGCCACAGGACGCTCTCTTTATTCTACAATCGGTCAGGTGGTTGGAGCAGTTGTAAATATTATCCTTGATCCGATCATGATCTATGGGATTGGACCTTGCCCGGAAATGGGAGTGAAAGGTGCAGCCTACGCAACTGTAATTGGACAGGTAGCATCCGCAGTATTACTGCTTATCTTTCATATCAAATTAGATAAGGAATTTGAGCATGGGGCAAAATACATGAAGCCGGATGGCAGAATTATCAAGGAAATCTATGCAATTGGACTTCCGGCGATTATCGCTCAGGCGCTGATGTCTATTATGGTTTATGTGATGAATCTGATCCTGAAGTTCAATCCGTCAGCACAGACAGCTTATGGATTGTTCTATAAAGTTCAGCAGTTTGTTCTCTTCCTTGCATTTGGTCTGCGAGATGCAATCACTCCGATCATTGCATTTGCTTATGGAATGAGAAGCAAAAAGAGAATCCAGGATGGAATCAAATATGGTCTGATCTACACTATTGCATTAATGATTATTGGAATTGCAATTACGGAGATTTTCCCTGGAGCATTTGCAACGCTGTTTAATGCAGGACAGTCAAGAGAATATTTTATCGGCGCGATGAGAGTGATCTCGGTAAGTTTCCTGTTTGCCGGAATCAATGTTGCTTATCAGGGCATTTACCAGGCACTGGACGGTGGTGTGGAATCATTGGTTATTTCACTTTTGAGACAGCTTATTATCATCCTGCCGTTGGCAGGAATCTTTTCCCTGTTTGTGAGAAATGGTCAGGTGGGCGTTTCCTTGATCTGGTGGGCATTTCCGATTACAGAAGTAATTGCATGTCTGGTAGGATATGTATTTTTAAAAAGAATCAGAAAAAATAAAGTTGATGCTTTGCGTTAAGGAGGAACTGGAAATGGCAAAAAGAATTATTACAATCAGCAGAGAATTTGGAAGCGGTGGACGTTTTATCGGAGAAGAAGTCGCGAAGAAGCTGGGAATTGCTTATTACGATAAAAATGTTATTAATGAAATTGCAGAAAAGTCCGGATTATCGCCAGAATACATTCAGGAAAATGCAGAATTATCTCCGAAAAAAGGGATGTTTGCATATGCACTTGCCGGACGTGACATCACAGGAAGATCTGTGGAGGATATGGTATATGAGGCGCAGAGAAAAGTTATTTTAGAACTAGCCGAGAAGGTCCCTTGCGTGATCATTGGAAGAAATGCGGACTATATCCTGAAAGACCGTGATGATGTGCTGAATGTATTTATTCATGGAAATATGCCGGAGAAAACACAGCGGATCATTCGATTATATAATGTAGATGAGAAAAAAGCTGTGAAAATGATGGCCGACACAGATAAAAGACGTATGACAAATTATAACTTTTACACGGAGCATAAATGGGGAAAGGCCAGTAATTATACGTTGTGCCTGAACAGTTCACAGCTTGGATATGACAGATGTGAGAAGATCATTATGGAATGTATTAAATAACAGGAGGTGTATACTGTTTACTACAAATTGCTGTTGGTTCCAGGGCAGGAATATTAGACGAAATAGTCAGTGAGGTTTCTATGGCGATTTCTATTTTTCGCTATGGATGGAAAAATATGGATTGTTCTGAATGTGAGACATAATGACAAAATCTGCTTGATAAACCAGATAAAGGTGATATACTGGATGCATAAGAAAAGAAACCGTGTGGAATTACAGTTTTGTTTTCACACGGTTTTTTAGAAGATATGAGTTAGATAATACTAACACTGGCGACTTACTTGAAAAAGAGGGCAGATTTTTATGAAAATATTGATTTATGGAAAATGAATATTTGGGGTTTCCTGTCTTTACAAATTCTAATGGTTATGTGAAAAAATTGAAGACATGTGAATGTAAGGCGAAAACAGCACAGTGATTGGAGGAAAAAGCATGAGAAACGAAGAATACAAAAGGTTGTCGATTGCTGAATTTACAAAAGCAGCAGGAAGATATGAAAGTAACCATGCGGGTATATACGAAATGTGTAAGAAGGATTATCCAGATATTCTGGCGGAGCTGGAGAAAGAGTCGTTTAGAGAATTGTTGGATGCAGGCTGTGGTCCGGCTCCAATGATTTCTTTATTATCAGAAAAATATCCAGACAGGCATTATACCGGGTTGGATCTGACTCCTGCGATGATCGAACAGGCAAAAAAGAAAGAGATTCCAAATGCAACATTTGTTGTGGGAGACTGTGAGAATTTTCCTTTTGAAAATGATTCATTTGATGCAATTATTTGTTCTATGAGTTTCCATCATTATCCGGATCCACAGGCATTTTTTGACAGTGTAAAAAGATGCCTTCGCCCAAATGGGAGATTGATTCTGCGTGATGTGACCAGTGACAATAAAGTATTGGTATGGCTGATGAATACACTGGAAATGCCTTTGGCAAATATATGTGGACATGGAGATGTCCGGGTTCCAACAAGAGATGTGGTCATGAAATGCTGTAGGAAAGCAGGATTAAAAGTAGAAAAATTTGAAATCCGTAAAGGTATGAGGATGCATTGCGTTGTAAGAAAACAATAGAAGAAGGCGATAGACAATGAAAAAAAAGTGAATGTGACAGGTGTGCCGGAAACGATGGTACAGACTTTGTATGCAAGAGCAAAAGAAACAAAAAAGCAAAATGCCAAAATCAAGGATGAGATTGCAGTAGAACTTGTGGAGAAGCTGGACTATAACTTTTCCAAAGCAGATAAGGATAAAGCCATGAATTATGGCGTAATTGCTAGAACAATCGTATTAGACCGGATGGTTAAGCAATATCTGGAGAAGCATGCAAATACAGTTGTTATAAATATTGCATGTGGACTGGATACCAGATGTTATCGGATGGAGAGAAAATATCTGCACTGGTACAATGTGGATCTGTCAGAAACGATGAAGATAAGGAGTCAGTTCCTTACCGAAACTGGTCCGGTATATCAGATTGCAAAGTCTGCAATGGATGAATCCTATGTAGATGATATCGATTATCATGGTGAGAATGTTCTGGTAATAATCGAAGGTCTTACAATGTATTTGTGTGAAAAGGATATTAGAAAAATGTTTTCTATTATTGAGAAATCATTCCAGAAGGTAACCGTAATGGTTGAAACCATGTCCCCTTTTGTTGTAAAACATGTGAAAGAAAAATCTATAGAGGGGAGCAATGCAAAATTCACATGGGGAGTTAAGAATGGAAAGGAACTGCAAAGAATCATACCGGCATTTTCTGTTCGACAGGAAGTCAGTCTGATTGAAGGAATGAAAGAGCTTATGCCGATTTATCATGTGATAGGAAAGTTTCCAATCGTTCGGAACATCTCAAATAAAATAATAGTTATGGAGAAACGTGGCTGATATTATACAAGCAGGAGATGATACAGATGATGAAAAGACATTTTGATGTGGAATCAGATGGATTTTATGGTGCATACTGGAAATGCAAAACAGGTTCAGACTGTGCAATGATTGCAATGATCGGAGATGATCCGGAGGATTATCTGGCGCGTACATCCGTGAAATGGCTACATAAACTCGGTGTGAATGTGATGACAATGTCACCTGGAAAAAAGGATTATGGACATCACAATTATCCGCTGGAACGTATAGAGAAAGCAATCGATTGGTTAAAAGTACATGGTAATCAGAAGATAGGTATTGTCGGGGCATCTACTACAGGAACACTTGCCTTAACTGCCGCTTCTTATTTTGAAGATATTACATTGACGATCGGTCTGACACCGAGTGACTTTGTCTGGCAGGGATTTATGCAGGGCAAAAAGGATGGCTGTAAGGAATGGCCGATAGAGGGAGAATCTCTTTTTTCGTATAAAGGAGAACCACTTCCGTACATGTCTTTTTGCTATGAACATCCGGATTACTGGCATGTGATTGAAAAAGAAACAAAGCGAACCGGTGATATGATTAATTCAAGAAAACTGTTTGACGATTCGGAAAAGGCTCATCCAATCCAAGAAGACGAGATGATCAAAATTGAAAAGATCAATGGAACATTATTGCTGATTGGTGCGGAAGATGATGTGTTGTGGGATACTGCAAAATACATCCGCCGAATGAAGCAGCGTATAAAAGAACATCCGCATACATGCAGATTAGAGTCTGTAATTTATGAGCATGGAACCCATTTTGTTTTTCCAGAGAGCATGCTAAAGACAATGCTTCCGGTTGGTTCCGGACTCTTTGTGAAACTGGCATTTCAGGCAGCAAGAAAACATCCGAAAGAATGTCGCAGAGCACGTCTGGATATTGACCAGCGGGTGAGAAATGCTGTTGCAAAATGGAAGAGAGTAGATAGATAAAAAATAGACAGAAGGTGGAAGTGTGGTATTTAAAACAACAGGAAATAAATCAAATCCAGTCATTTTGTTTTTTCATGCAATGGGAGTAACTGGGGAAAGCAGTATGCCGGTTGCAGAGAAAATGGCAGAAAAATATTATTGCATTATGCCAACATCGACTGTGTATTGCTCCGGACAGAGGTATCAAAGCAAAAGAGATGAGATACAACAGATTGTACGATTTTTGGTGAACCATGGAATCAAAGAAATAGAACTTATAGTTGCATCTTCGATTGGAGCAGATCTCGCCATGGCATTCCTGACAGAGATAAAAATACCGGTAAAGCATGTTTTTTTTGATGGCGGGCAGTTTGCACAGATTGGAAAGGCAACACGCAGAATCATGGTTCCGTTCTTATATATAGCAATGAAAAGTTTATATTGGTCAAAAGGAAAGACACTAAAGAGAATCATGTGGTGTGACGATGATAAAATTAAACCTTATTTTATAGAGGCAGGAAAGAACTTGACGTATGGAAATCTGAGAAGACAGCTGACAGACAGTTTGGAAGATAAGCCATTTTCAGAACTGTCAGAAGAATTGCAGAAACATACATTCTGGGAATTTGGAAGTATAGAAGAACATTTTAAATACAGAAATGCAGTGATGCAGACTTATATATACGGTAACTTTCCGGTTTTTGAGGGATTCAACCATATGCAGTATCAAATTCAAAATCCGGAGGGATTTGCCAGAATGTTGGAAATGATTATTGAGACCGACCGATTACCGGAATTGACATTTGCGAAAAATAAAAAATCTAAACAGCTGACTTGATTATATCTATGATCATTATGATAATTTTAGATTATTGTTGAAATGCGGAGACAGTGGAAAATTTGAATTATTCATACACAATATAGTGGATCGTGAAATGAAGTCCAGCCTGAAATATTTGGAAAAAATGAAGGAGGCTGGTGTAAAAATACCGGTTGTAGAGGAAAGCCTTATGCACATGACAGGATGCAAGTCATGAGGAAGTGGTGGCAGCGGCATTCCAAGAATTATAGACAAAGTAAAAGCTTCCGGACTGCAGGAGCCGGAGTTTATTGGTGGCGAAGTGGATTTGCGTATCAATATTTATCGAGGTCAGGTTGATACAAATAACGCCATAATTAACGCCAATGGCACTAAAAATGGCGCTAATGGCGTTAAATGTGGTGCCGATGATGGCACTAATGACGCTGAAGTGCCGCTTAATAAGGAACAGACGCAGATAGAAAAATTGTTGCAGATTATAGAGAAGAATCCGTCCAAGCAAATTTGCAGGGCGTTTATTTTCGCCATTTGCATGGCATGTAGATTTAACAAATTCTTCACAAAAAAAATTAGCACTCACCTCTTGACAGTGCTAACAATCGGTGATATATTAAAAACCGTAATAAGAAACTACCTATACAAAACGCAGCCCCTGCGAGTTACTTTTTTAAAGAGCCGCGGCAGCTGCGTTTTATATATAAAAATAGGTGGGTGAAATTATTTTCATTCACCCAAGCTGAAGGAGGAGAGCCTATGAACATCAGCAAATTTACGCAGAAATCCGTACAGGCTGTTCAGAATCTGGAGAAGGTTGCTTACGAATACGGCAATCAGGAAATTGAACAGGAACATCTGTTATATACCCTCCTGACACAGGAAGACAGCCTGATTCTCAAGCTTATTGAGAAAATGGAAATAAATAAAGATTACTTTGTTGATACTGTAAAGAAAGCTCTGGATGCCAAGGTAAAGGTATCCGGCGGAGAACTTAGATTCGGACAGTATCTGAATAAGGCTTTGGTAAACGCAGAAGATGAAGCGAAGGCAATGGGAGATGAATACGTATCCGTAGAGCATCTTTTCCTGGCACTTCTGAAATATCCAAGTCCCAGCATGAAGAAAATCTGGAGCGAATTCGGCATTACCAAAGAACGCTTTCTGCAGGCACTTTCCACAGTGCGTGGGAATCAGCGTGTAGTAAGCGATAACCCGGAAGCCACATACGATACACTGAATAAATACGGCGAAGATCTTGTAGAGAAAGCAAGAAGCCAGAAACTGGATCCGGTAATCGGACGTGACAGTGAGATCCGGAATGTGATCCGTATTCTTTCCCGTAAGACCAAGAACAATCCGGTTCTCATCGGTGAACCTGGTGTTGGTAAAACAGCCGCTGTGGAAGGTCTTGCACAGCGAATTGTAGCAGGAGATGTTCCAGAAGCACTGAAGGATAAGAAAATTTTTGCCCTGGATATGGGTGCACTGGTAGCAGGTGCCAAATACCGTGGTGAATTTGAGGAACGTCTGAAAGCGGTTCTTGAAGAGGTAAAAAAGAGCGAAGGTCAGATCATCCTGTTTATTGATGAGCTTCATCTGATCGTAGGTGCAGGTAAGACGGATGGCGCAATGGATGCCAGCAATATGCTGAAACCAATGCTTGCCCGTGGTGAGCTTCACTGCATCGGTGCTACCACATTGGATGAATACCGTCAGTATATTGAGAAAGATGCCGCCCTGGAACGTCGTTTCCAGCCGGTTATGGTAGATGAGCCAACTGTGGAGGATACTATTTCTATCCTTCGTGGTCTGAGAGAACGTTACGAAGTATTCCATGGTGTTAAAATCACAGACAGTGCACTTGTTGCAGCTGCAACACTTTCACATCGTTATATTACAGACCGTTTTCTTCCGGATAAGGCAATTGACCTGGTAGATGAGGCCTGTGCCCTGATCAAGACAGAGCTGGATTCCATGCCGACAGAGCTGGATGAGCAGCGCCGTAAAATCGATCAGATGAAAATGGAAGAGCTGTCTCTGAAGAAGGAGACCGATAATTTAAGTAAAGAGCGTCTGGAAGAGCTTCAGAAGGAGCTTGCGGAAATGCAGGATTCTTTCAACACCCAGAAGGCTCAGTGGGAGAACGAGAAACATTCTGTAGAGAAGCTTCAGAAGCTTCGTGAACAGATTGAGGATATGAACAAACAGATCCAGATCGCAAGACAGAACTATGATCTGGAGAAAGCTTCCGAATTGCAGTATGGCGAGCTGCCGAAATTACAGCAGCAGCTGGAAATCGAAGAGCGCAATACAAAAGAGAGCGACAGAAGCCTTGTCCACGAAGTAGTAACAGACGATGAGATCGCAAGGATCATTTCCCGTTGGACTGGCATTCCGGTAGCAAGGCTGACAGAGGGAGAGCGTGCCAAACTGCTTCATCTGGAAGATGAGCTCCACAAACGTGTTATCGGTCAGGACGAGGGTGTACGCCGTGTAACAGATGCCATCCTTCGTTCCAAAGCAGGAATCAAAGATCCGACCAAACCAATCGGTTCTTTCCTGTTCCTTGGACCTACCGGTGTTGGTAAAACAGAGCTTGCCAAAACCCTTGCACAGACTCTTTTCGATGATGAGCAGAATATGGTTCGTATCGACATGAGCGAGTACATGGAGAAATACTCTGTATCCAGACTGATCGGAGCTCCTCCGGGATATGTTGGATACGAGGAAGGCGGACAGCTTACAGAGGCTGTTCGTCGGAAACCGTACAGCGTTGTACTTTTCGATGAGATTGAGAAGGCACATCCAGATGTATTCAATGTACTTCTGCAGGTACTGGATGATGGTCGTATTACCGATTCCCAGGGACGTACTGTAGACTTCAAGAATACAATTCTGATCATGACCTCCAATATCGGATCTCCTTATCTGCTAGATGGTATTGATGAAAATGGAGAAATCAAGGAAGAAGCCCAGAAAGAGGTTATGGATGATCTGCGCGGACATTTCCGTCCGGAATTCCTGAACCGTCTTGATGAGATCATTCTGTTTAAGCCGTTGACAAAAGATAATATTGGTAGTATCGTTGATCTGATGGTAAAAGAGCTGAATGACCGTCTTGCCGACCAGGAGCTTTCCTTGGAACTGACAGATGCAGCCAAGAGGGATGTCATTGACAATGGTTACGATCCTGTCTACGGTGCAAGACCTCTGAAGCGTTATCTTCAGAAATATGTAGAGACACTGACTGCCAGGAAGATCCTTTCAGGTGAAGTCCATACCGGCGATACACTGGTACTGGATGTGGAGAATGGAGAGTATGTGGTTAAAGTGAAGTAAAGGTTACTGTTCACTGGTAACGTTCCGCGAGGCGTTTTTTGTGAACAAAGTTCACAGAAAACCCGAGAATTGCGGCGCGAAATCATGCGAATGCATGATTTCTGTGCATCGCGAAGCGCGTTACTGTGAACGGAGTGAACAGTAACAAGTAAAGGAAAAGAAAAGGAGTCCAAGTCTTATGATACCAAAAGATCCTATGATTTTGCTTAGTTATGTAAATACCCAGCTTCGGGATTATTACGATTCTCTGGAAGCCCTGTGCACCTGCCGCGGACTGAACAGGGAATCCCTGTTGGATAAGATGGATTCCATCGACTACCACTACGACGAAGAGACCAACCAGTTTATTTGAAATCACAATATTCAATAATTTAATACCGCTTGTTAAAGCTGTGAAAACCGCTTGGCAGGCGGTATTTTTTTGTAACAGGAAATTCCTGTTACGTATTACATAAAAAGCCTACCGGGCAGGATTCTTTTTATCATGAAAACTCCGGACAACAGATACTGTGGTCTTATACATAATAATTAGCCGACAAAATAAATACATATTTTCAATTCAATAAAATTAAGCTATAAATCTAAAAAAAATATAAACTGCACAAAAAACACTTGCGCTTTTTGTGAAAAAGTGTAAACTATAAAATTAGTCGGCTAACTAATATAAGAAAGCTGAACAGGAACCTGAAACTGTGATACACACTCCAAAGCCTGTATCTCAGTTTCAGACAGCAAGTGAGGTGAGAATTTGGAAAACGACAATGAGAAAAGCATTCAACGTCTGATTATGGAAATCAGCCGCATGTATGTGGAAAAATGCTTTGGTAAATTAAAAGGTCTGGGAATCCATCCAAGACAAATGCCTATTCTGGCTGTTCTGTGGAAAGAAGACGGATGCAGCCAGAAAGAACTGGCCAGCCAGTTAGGCGTGAAGCCGCCTACTGTTACCGTAAGTATCCAACGCCTGGAAAAAATCGGTATTATAGTTCGAAAACAGGATGAAAAAGATCAACGCATAAGCCGGATTTATCTTACAGAAGAAGGAAAAGCAATAATTAATGAAGGTATGCGAATGGTAAAGGAAGGAGAAAAACAGGTTCTGACAGGATTTTCCGAAAGTGAGTTATGTCTGATGAAACGATTCTGCATACAGATTAAGGAAAATATTGCGGCAATGCCAGCACCAGAGTTTTCACCGGAAGAAATGTGCATGGGACATTTTTGCCATAATAAAAAGTAGCACAGGAAACTGAAAAACAAAGCAAAAGGCAGAAAAGCCCGGATGCTTTGAAAAAATGTAGAAAGGACAACCCAAGCATGATTAAATTAATGAAGTATCTGAAAAAATCAGCAGGCTACATCGTCCTGATCATTGGACTGCTGTTTTTGCAGGCATACTGTGATCTGTCCTTGCCGGATTATACCTCCAAGGTAATTAACGTAGGGATCCAGCAGGGGGGAATACCAGATGGTGTTCCGGAAAAAATGCGTCAGAGCACAATGGAAAATCTGCATATTTTTATGGACGAAGACACACAGAAAGAAGTTCAGGACTCTTATGTCCTGGATGGAGACACATATGAACTGAAAGATGGCATTACAGGGGATAAACGTGAGGAATTAAACGATCTTCTGTGCAAACCTCTGATGATGTACACCTCTTTTACCTCTGGCAGTGAAGAGAGCCAGAAAATGCTTTCCCAGATGCAGGTACCGGAAGGAACGGACCCAATGCAGGTTTTGTCAGCAATGCCGGAGGATGCAAAAAAACAGATGCTGGAGGCTGCAGATGAGAAGCTTTCCGACATGCCGGAATCCATTCTTACACAGGCCGCTGTCAGTGGTGTAAAAACAGAATACGAAGCTATGGGCGAGGATTCGGACGCAATTCAGATGAATTACATCCGGACATCCGGAATCCAGATGGTTCTGATGGCGCTGGTGATCATGCTGACCGCTGTAAGTGTTACCTTCCTTTCAGCAAGAGTGGCAGCAGCCCTTGGACATGATCTGCGAGATAATGTATACCGCAAGGTTATTCATTTCTCCAGTAACGAATATCATAAATTTTCCACTGCATCCCTGATCACGCGAAGTACCAACGATGTGCAGCAGGTACAGCAGGTTATGACCATGATGTTCAGAATCGTTCTGTATGCGCCCATCCTTGGCATCGGAGGCGTGATCAAGGTTCTCCAGACCGATTCCTCCATGACCTGGATCCTTGGAGCCGCAGTAGCCATCATTCTGATTGTTATTTTTGTACTGTTCCAGATTGCAATGCCGAAATTCACCAGGCTGCAGACTCTCATTGACCGTCTGAACCTGGTAACCAGGGAAATCCTTACCGGAATCCCGGTTATCCGCGCATTCAGCCGTGAGAAGCATGAGGAAGAGCGTTTTGAAAAAGCAAATATGGATCTGACAAAGACAAACCTGTTTGTAAACCGCTGTATGACATTTATGATGCCGATCATGATGCTGATCATGAACGGTGTATCTGTAGCGATTATCTATTTCGGTGCACATGGCGTTGACAATGGAACTATGCAGGTAGGAAATATGATGGCATTTATCCAGTACGCTATGCAGATTATTATGTCCTTCCTGATGATCACAGCTATTTCCATTATGCTCCCAAGGGCAAACGTGGCAGCAGGCCGAATCTGTGAGGTTCTGGAAATGGAGCCATCTGTAAATGATCCGGAGGAACCGGTAATGCCAGATAAGCAGGAAAAAGGAACGGTCGAATTTGACCATGTAAGCTTCGCTTATCCGGAAGCAGGGGAAAATGTCATCAACGACATTACCTTTAAGGCAGAAAAAGGCCAGACTGTTGCTATCATCGGAAGTACCGGAAGCGGCAAGAGTACGCTGATCAACCTGATCCCCAGATTTTATGATGCAACGAAGGGCTGTGTCAAAGTAGATGGTGTGGATGTACGAAATATGACACAGCATGAGCTTCGTGACCGTCTGGGCTATGTACCTCAGAAGGGAGTCCTGTTCTCTGGAACCATCGACTCCAACATTCGTTACGGTAAGCCGGATATGCCAGAGGAAGATGTAAAACTGGCAGCTCAGATCGCACAGTCTGATGACTTTATTGAAGCGAAACCGGAAGGCTACAAAGCACCTATTTCCCAGGGAGGAAATAATGTATCCGGTGGCCAGAAGCAGCGTCTTTCCATTGCAAGAGCGATTGCCAAAAAGCCGGAGATCCTGATTTTTGACGACAGCTTTTCCGCACTTGATTTCAAGACTGACAGCAAGCTTCGCAAGGCCCTGAAGGAAAAGACAAAGGATATTACCACTATTATCGTAGCACAGCGAATCAGCACCATCCTGAATGCAGATCAGATCATCGTGCTGGATGACGGAAATATGGCAGGCATCGGCACCCACAAGGAACTGATGAAGAACTGCGAGGTTTACCGCCAGATCGCCATGTCACAGCTTTCAGAGGAGGAATTAGCATGAGTGAAAACAAAGCCAGAGGCCCTGTGATGGGTGGTCATCGGAGCCGTGCAATGAACTCCGGGGAAAAGGCAAAAGACTTTAAAGGAGCAATGAAACGACTTTTGAAATACATGGAACGCTACAAAATCCGTTTCGTTCTCATGTTTCTGTTTGCAATTGCAGGAACCATTTTTAACATTGTAGGACCAAAGATCCTTGGAAAGGCAACAACAGAGCTTTTTAACGGCCTGGTAGCCAAGGTAAACGGCACCGGAAGCATTGATTTTGAAAAAATTGGCTATATTTTGTTATGGACATTAGGACTGTATCTGGCAAGTGCCTGCTTCTCCTTTATCCAGGGTTATGTGATGACCGGAATTTCCAACGACGTTACCTACAATTTACGTAAAGATATTTCAAAGAAATTCAGCCGCCTCCCAATGAACTATTATGAGAGCCGGACAAACGGCGAAATCCTTTCTCGCGTAACGAACGATGTGGATACCCTTCAGATGAGCCTGAACCAGAGTATTACCCAGCTGATCACATCAGTTACCACCCTGATCGGTGTGTTTGTGATGATGCTGTCCATCAATGTGTGGATGACTCTGGCTGCCCTTCTGATCCTTCCGCTGTCCATGCTTATCATCAATTTCGTTATGAAGCACTCCCAGAAATATTTCCAGGCACAGCAGAAGTATCTGGGTGAGGTAAATGGCCAGATTGAAGAGAACTACGGTGGACACAATGTAGTGAAGGTATTTAATAAAGAAGAAGACGTAGTTGCAGAATTTGAAAAAGACAACCAGAAGCTTTACGAATCAGCATGGAAATCCCAGTTTTTCTCCGGAATCATGATGCCGGTCATGCAGTTTGTTGGAAACCTTGGATATGTTATGGTAGCCCTTCTTGGAGGATGGTTCACGATCAAAGGTTCTATTGAAGTAGGTGATATTCAGTCCTTCTTCCAGTACATCCGTAACTTTACCCAGCCCATCCAGCAGATCGCACAGGTAACCAACCTGCTTCAGTCCTCAGCAGCCGCTTCCGAGCGTGTGTTTGAGTTCCTGGATGAGGAGGAAGAGGAGACCACCAAAGAGAATGCCGTTTCTATTGACGGGCTCAGCGGAAATGTAGAATTTGATCATGTAAGCTTCGGTTACAATCCGGAAAAGATCATTGTCCACGATTTTTCGGCAAAGGTCAGAGACGGTCAGAAAATTGCGATTGTAGGTCCTACCGGTGCAGGAAAAACCACCATGGTTAAGCTACTCATGCGTTTCTATGATGTAAACAGTGGTTCTATTAAGGTAGATGGCCATGATGTAAAAGATTTCAACAGAAGCGAGCTTCATGAAATGTTTGGAATGGTGCTTCAGGACACCTGGCTGTTTTCCGGAACCATTATGGAAAACATCCGCTATGGACGGCTGGATGCTACCGATGAGGAAGTGATCGCAGCAGCAAAGGCTGCTCATATCCACAACTTTATCATGCAGCAGCCGGGAGGCTATAACATGGTTCTGGATGAGGAGACCAGCAATGTTTCCCAGGGACAGAAACAGCTTCTGACAATTGCAAGAGCCATTCTTGCAGACAATAAGATCCTGATCCTGGATGAGGCTACCTCCTCTGTTGATACCAGAACCGAGGTACAGATCCAGAAAGCTATGGATAACCTGATGAAAGGCAGAACCAGCTTTGTCATCGCTCACAGACTTTCTACCATCAGGGACGCAGATCTGATCCTGGTTATGAAGGATGGCGACATTATCGAGCAGGGCAGCCATGAAGAGCTGCTTGCAAAGAAAGGTTTCTACGCAGATCTTTACAACAGCCAGTTTGATAAGACGCAGACCGCATAAAAGTAAGTGAAACAGATAAAAAAATACAGCAGCTTTTTCGGAAAATATACGGAAAAACTGCTGTTTTTTTTGTCTTCAGAGAGAAAAAATCCAGGGATTTGCTGTCTGTACTTTTACCCTCAGATAATGTATAATGGAGCAAAGTTTCTGCCGGAAAGGAAGGCAGGGACAAAGTCATGACAACGAAAAAACCTCATTTATTGCAGCAGCTCTGGGTGTCTTTTTACAAGACTGGTAGAAAGGGCTGCAGCGCGAATGTTAAAGGAGTATACCCCCAATGACAATTGATAATAAAGACGGAGCAGCTTTTCTTGCATACGTTACAGATAAATTAGAAACCAGGATCGCCCATATCAGCCAGTCCATTCTGGAAGGACAGAAGGATATCGAAGGAATGCATGAGTATTACTGGGAGAACTATACGGAGATGGACCAGTATGGTTACGAAAATTTCGATAACCAGCAGGCACTTCTTCACCAGATCAACGCCAACGAGCAGCAGATCCATCTGCGAAAAAGATTTCGTAAAATGCTGGATTCCCCTTTCTTTGGAAGAGTGGATTTCGTATTTGAAGGGGATGAGGAGCCGGAGATCTTTTATATTGGAATCGGAAATTTCGCAGAAGAGGCAGGGCATACGCCTCTGATCTATGACTGGCGTGCTCCTGTCAGCGGGCTTTTTTATGACTATGATAAAGGTCCGGCGTCTTATCAGGCACCGCTGGGAACCATCTGCGGTGAAATTGCCTCCAAGTGGCAGTACAAGATTCGAAATGGCCGTATGATTTACCAGTTTGAAAGTGATGTGAAGATTGATGACGAGATTCTTATGGCAGAGCTTGGCAGCGGAGGCAGCACTGCGCTGAAAAATATTGTCCGCACCATCCAGAAAGAGCAGAATGCCATCATTCGAAACACCAGGGATAAGATCATGGTAATCCAGGGCGCAGCCGGAAGCGGCAAGACCTCCATTGCCTTGCACAGAATTGCCTATCTTTTGTATCACGACCGCAAGAACCTGAAATCCTCCAATATCCTGATCCTGTCTCCCAACAGCATCTTTTCTGATTATATTTCCCATATACTTCCGGAACTGGGAGAGGAAAATATTAAAGAAATGAGCTTTGATCTTTTTGCCTACAGACAGCTGAAAGATACGGTATCTGACTGCGAAGACCGCTATGACCAGATTGAGCGCAGCCTGAATTTCCCGGATATGCCTTCCTTATATAAGGAAAAACAGTCCAGGGAATTTTTGAATCAGATGGAGGGGTATCTCACATCCTTGGAAGATGAGCTGATGGATTTTCATGATGTGGAATATAAGAGCTTTACGAAAAAAGAAGAGGAGATCATTGATCTTTTTTAC
Source organism: Ruminococcus sp. J1101004sp1_RTP21198st1_B9_RTP21198_201120 (assembly GCF_040924245.1). Taxonomy (NCBI): domain Bacteria; kingdom Bacillati; phylum Bacillota; class Clostridia; order Eubacteriales; family Oscillospiraceae; genus Ruminococcus; species Ruminococcus sp. J1101004sp1_RTP21198st1_B9_RTP21198_201120. Next base: position 31,084 of record NZ_JBCOMI010000028.1, read on the forward strand.
TTTAAATTTCAGGATATCCCTCTGTTATCACGTATGGAGGCAGTTGCAGAGAATTTCATTGATGAGGTAGAGACGCTTCGGGACAATGATATGGATGAGGAAGAACGTGCCATTGTAATGGAGAAATTCATGAATATGTATGAGACACAGGATCTCTATGTGATCTACAGCCGTTTTCTGGAAAGTTGCGGCTATCCGGGACTTCCCCATGTACAGCTTCAGGAGCGAAAGCTTCGTTACGAGGATGTCTATCCGGTACTTTACATGAAGTACCGCCTTCTTCGCCAGACCAGTCACAATGGTATCAAGCACCTGGTAGTAGACGAAATGCAGGATTATTCAAGGCTTCAGTATCTGATCCTTAAAATGATGTTTCCATGCCGTATGACCATCCTGGGGGACAAAGCCCAGACTATGGAAGATGAGGCTCAGGATGTTCTGGGATTTTTACCGAAAATTTTCGGAAAAGATATCCGCAGGATCGTTATGAACAAAAGCTACCGAAACACTGTGGAGATTGCTTCTTATGCGAATCAGCTTGCAGGGATTACAGATATGGATTTGTTTGATCGTCATGGCGATCCGGTGGAAGAATTATTTTTTAAAGGGAAAAAACAGCAGGCAATGGAAGCGGCTCTGGACGAGCTTGTGAATAAGCTTCAGCTGGGAACGGAACAGTTTGAGACAGCTGCGTTGATCCTTCGCACGGAATCTGAGGCAAAAGAAGCCGCCCGCATTTTGAAAGAAAAACTGGAAAATACAGGGTTTGATATGGAAAATCGTTTCTCGTACCTGCATCGTGACAGCAACAGCTTCTGCAAAGGCCTTACAGTTACTACGTTTTATCTTGCAAAAGGTCTGGAATTTGACCAGGTATTTTCCCTGTTCCCTGCAGCAGATCAGAGTCCGATTGCAAAACAGGGACGTTATATTGCTGCTACCAGAGCGCTTCATAAATTGCATATGTACGAATATGGAAAATAAATATTACAAAAGTATGACAAACAGAGCGTAAAATAAAAAAGAAATTCAGGTTAGTAAAATATGCTGTCAAATACAACGTACATTTTGCAGACAGTATTTTACCAACACTCTTTGAAAAAATATATAAAGTTCGTCACGAAAGTTTATAATATTTTCACAGCAAATTTAGATTCTGTAGTGGGAAATCCATTGACAGGATTGTAATAAAATTGTAAAATACAGCTCGGGAGATTTTTATAAACGAGAAATATTTTCGTTTTGTTAATGAAATAGAATAATGTAGATTTACAAAATTTACTTATGAAAAGAAATAAGGAGGATACTATGAAGAACAAAAAGATTTTAGCAATCTTAACGATATCAGCAATTGTTTCTGCAGCTGCTACAGGCTGCAGTTTTGGCGGAGACGAGCCGGAAGAACAGGTAGTGGTAACTGAGACACCTGCTCCGGAAGCAACCGCTACACCTACTCCGGAGCCAACCATCGCGCCAGACGTACAGGACAGCACCTATACATCAAGCAATGGGGCTGTCTCCATTAAGCTTCCAGATGCTACCTGGTCCAATAAGGCGGATGAGGCAGATATGCTCAGTTTCGAATCCCCGGAGCAGGGTAAGATCCTGATCCTTCATGGACAGGGAGAAGAGGATATGTCTTCTGCTATGCTTCCGGATACGCAGGATCTGGCTGTGGCATTAGAGCAGGCTTCTGACCTTGCAGAAGGTACTGACTTTGAGATCCAGGATTATACCGCCAGTGATGTGGAGGGAGTAGGCGTTTATTCTTACACTGTGAAGTACACAGATGCTTCCAAGAGCGGCGGATATGTTTATGCGATCCATAAAATTTATAAGAGCTCTGATGAGTATTACAATATCTGCGGATCTGTTGTGGATGAGGCTTCTTATGCAGGAGTTAAGGCTGCAGTTGATTCCTTCGGAATTGCAGGAGAGTCTTCTTTGAAAGCTGCTGCACCGGTACAGTCTTCTGACAGTGCAGACGGAAGCACTGAGGGAAGTACAGATGGTTCCACTGACGGAACGCAGAGTGCAGGTACTGATTCTGCGTCCTCAGGTGATGGAAGCAGTGATGGAACAATCACAAACTCCGGCGGATTTACCCAGGAGCAGCTTACAGACACCAACCAGACCAGAACTATTTACCGTAACTCCGATGGCCATCCCCTTGTAATTACTCCGGATGGAAATGGAAACTGGGTTGACTTTGATGGAAATACCTATCGTTTTGTAAATAATGAGGACGTTTACGATCAGAATGATGTGGATTATTACTGGCATGGAGAAGGTGCAGACGTATATTACATGCCTGTAGAGTAATAACAGAAAAAGCAGAATGTTGACTTACACGGACACAGCTACCCGGGATGGATGGCTGTGTCCGTGACAGTTGGAGGGAATATGGATAATTTTCAGGCTTATGGCGAATTTGCCAGAGTATATGATATGTTCCAGGACAATGTGGACTACCAGACCTGGGGCAAATGGCTGAAGCAGCAGCTTGCAGCGCAGGGAATCACAGACGGACTTGTGCTGGATCTTGGCTGCGGCACGGGAACCATGACTGAGATACTGGCAGAGGCTGGCTATGACATGATCGGAGTGGATAATTCCGGGGAAATGCTGGCAGAGGCCATGGAGAAGCGGGTAGAGTCCGGGCATGACATCCTGTATCTTCTTCAGGATATGCAGGAGTTTGAACTTTATGGAACCGTACGGGCTGTGGTAAGCGTGTGTGACAGTCTGAATTACATAACAGAGGAAGAGGAGCTGGAGCATGTGTTTGCCCTGGTAAATAATTATCTGGATCCTCAGGGGATTTTTCTGTTTGATATGAATACGGTTTATAAGTATCAGACTATGATCGGGAATACTACGATTGCTGAGAACCGGGATGAGGGAAGCTTTATCTGGGAGAACAGTTATGATGAGGAGACCGGGATTAATACGTATGAGCTGGCTCTGTTTATTCCAAGAGAGGACGGACTTTATGAGAAGGATGAGGAGGTTCACTATCAGAGAGCCTATTCTTTGGAGAAGATTAAGGAACTTATTGGAAAAGCGGGAATGGAGCTTCTGGCAGTGTATGATGCTTATACACTGGAGCCACCGAAGGAAGATAGCGGCAGGCTTACCTTTGTAGTAAGGGAACATGGTAAATGATAATATAATAATAAGATAAATAGCTATAGGATTACGATTAACATTATAACAGTATAGATTGGAGAATACACATGAATGATTATATCATCCGCGCGACTGCAGCTAACGACCAGATCCGTGCATTTGCGACAGTGACCACTGAGATGGTGGAGACTGCAAGAGAGCACCATAATACAAGTCCGGTGGCTACGGCAGCGCTTGGAAGACTTCTGACTGCAGGAGCCATGATGGGCTCCATGATGAAGGGGGAAAAAGATGTTCTGACCCTTCAGATCAAGGCCGGCGGTCCACTTCAGGGAATTACGGTAACTGCCGATTCCCAGGGAAATGTGAAGGGCTATGTAGGAAATCCAGATGTCTGCATTCCGGCAAATTCCAAAGGTAAGCTGGACGTTGCAGGAGCAGTTGGTCCTGGATTCTTGACTGTGATTAAGGATATGGGGCTAAAAGAGCCATACAGCGGACAGGTTATGCTTCAGACCTGTGAGATCGCAGAAGACCTGACCTATTATTTTGCAACAAGCGAGCAGGTACCGTCCGCAGTTGGACTTGGAGTCCTGATGAATAAGAACAATACAGTACGTCAGGCTGGTGGATTTATTGTACAGCTGATGCCATTTGCAGAGGAAGAAGTGATTTCCAGGTTAGAGCAGAACGTACAGAAAATCAACTCTGTCACCAACCTGTTAGAGGAAGGACATACCCCGGAGAGTCTGCTGGAGAAAGTGTTGGAAGGCTTTGACATACAGATTAACGAGAAGATGGACACCCGCTTCCACTGTAACTGCTCCAAGGAGCGAGTAGCGAAAGCGTTGATCAGCATCGGCAGAAAAGAATTAAACGAAATGATCCAGGAAGGCAAGCCAATCGAGATGAACTGCCATTTCTGTAATACCAACTACAATTTTACAGTAGAAGAGCTGAAAGAAATTCTAAGAAGATGCAAATAAGCTGAATTGAGACAGAATCACTATTTTCCGTCATAGAGTTTGCACTGGTGACTGGTGTGCAGATTGCGGTATATTTCACCCAAATTGTGACGCACATCTTGCAGAAAGCCTTTTTCAAACACACTCTAAGGCGTGAAAATGGTAGGATAAGAGAGGACTAGGATATGAATCAGGGATTTATTAAAGTAGCGGCAGGAACGCCGCAGGTTACAGTTGCTGATTGTAAGGCCAATACTAGGGCAATTCTGGAAGTAATCCGTGAAATGGAGACACAGCATGCAAAGCTGATGGTACTGCCGGAACTTTGCATCACAGGCTATACCTGCCAGGATCTTTTCCTTCAGAGAAGACTGCTGGACAGTGCATGGGAGAGCCTTCTGACTATTGCAGAGGAGACTGCGGATGTGGATGCGCTGATCTTTGTGGGACTTCCTATGCGGATGAACGGCAAGCTCTACAATGTGGCAGCAGTATTGAACCACGGAAATATTCTTGGATTTGTACCTAAGACTCATATTCCAAACTATAATGAATTCTATGAGCAGAGACACTTTGCTTCCGGGGCAGATGTGTGGACGGATGTGACAGTTGGGGAGGAAAGCGTACCTTTTGCCAGCAATCTGATTTTCTCATGTGAAGGACTGCCGGAGCTGACAGTTGGCGCGGAGATCTGCGAGGATCTGTGGGTTCCACTTCCGCCTAGTGTAAATCTGGCACAGGGCGGTGCCCATATTATCGTCAATCTTTCAGCCAGTGATGAGATGGTTGGCAAGGATTCCTACCGCCGTGATCTGGTGAAGGGTCAGTCTGCCAGACTGGTGTGCGGCTATATTTACGCCACAGCAGGAGAGGGTGAATCCTCCCAGGATCTGGTATTTGGCGGACAGAACCTGATCGCAGAGAATGGCACCATGCTGGCAGAGGCGAAGCGCTTCCAGAACACTGTGATTTACGGAGAAATTGATGTGCAGAGACTGGCAGATGAGAGAAGAAGACTTTCCACCTATCCGGCATCTGATGATGCTGACTGCCAGATCGTACCTTTTGATGTGGAAGTGGAAGAGACCTCTCTTACCAGGAAGTTTGCCCCCTATCCTTTCGTACCTTCTGTAAAAGAAGAGCGTGATATGCGCTGTGAGGAGATTCTGAACATTCAGGCTATGGGACTTAAGAAGCGAATGAGCCACATCCACTGCCAAAAGGCAATGGTCGGACTTTCCGGGGGACTTGATTCTACACTGGCATTGCTTGTAATTGCACGTACTTTCCAGCTGATGGGACTGCCATCTGAGAATATCCGCTGCATTACCATGCCATGCTTTGGTACCACAGACAGAACTTACCAGAATGCCTGCAAATTAAGCCAGTGCCTTGGTGCTGCTCTGACGGAGGTCAATATTAAAGAGGCGGTAAATATCCATTTCCGTGATATCGGTCACGATGATTCCGTTCATGATGTAACCTATGAGAACTGTCAGGCCAGAGAGCGTACGCAGATTCTTATGGATATGGCAAACCAGGAGGGAGCACTTCTTGTGGGAACCGGTGACCTTTCCGAGCTTGCTCTTGGATGGGCAACCTATAATGGAGACCATATGTCCATGTATGGTGTAAATGCCTCTGTTCCCAAAACGCTTGTAAGACATCTTGTCCACTATTATGCAGATACCTGCGGAGAGAAAGAGCTGGAAGAAGTTCTTCTGGATATTCTGGATACTCCGGTAAGTCCGGAGCTTCTGCCGCCTAAGGACGGCAAGATTGCACAGAAAACAGAAGATCTGGTTGGTCCTTATGAACTTCATGATTTTTATCTGTATTATATGCTTCGTGCAGGCTTTGAACCGGATAAGATCTATCGCATTGCCTGCTGTACCTTTGAGGGTACCTATGACAAGGCTACGATTCTGAAATGGCTGAAAATCTTCTACCGCAGATTTTTTGCCCAGCAGTTCAAACGCTCCTGTCTTCCTGACGGCCCGAAGGTAGGTAGCGTGGCACTGTCTCCAAGAGGTGACCTGCGTATGCCAAGTGATGCAAGCGCAGCGGTATGGATGGAAGCTCTGGAGAAGCTTGAAGTATAAAACGATTGTGCGGTACGCTTTCCATGCATTTTGTAACTGTATTTCGCGTAGCATACAGCTGTAAAGGTAGGAAATAATTAGGTTTGTTTATTGCTATGCCGGCGGAGAACTTACATGGTTCTCCGCCTTTTTTAATGCATCTTCAATGGCAGAAATAAGCAGCTGTGACGTATATTTTCTGTCCGTGGAATATTTCAGGTCGTCCAGGGACTGGCTGTCAACAATCTGGCTGGCCAGTGATTCCAGGGAAGGCTTTACCAGCGGAAACATGGCAGTGGTGCTTTCACTTAAATTTACCAGCTCAATAGACTGGATATTGTTTTGATCTACTGTAACCTCCACGTCAAAAGTATTTTTATTCAAAGTAAGGGAACTGCGGTAAACGCCAGGCGTATAAATCCCCTCTCCAGCAGCAGAAGTGGTCTGGCTTTTTCCAGGCCCGAACATAAAGTAGATCAGGATTCCCAGAAGAACAGCAAGAATCAGAAAGGCAATGGTATATACCACTTCCTTCATATGTAACACGATGATCCTGGTTTTCGAACTCATGGACTGCGCCTCCTGTATCGCACTGATAATGAAAAAATAATCCTGGCCGCAAAACCAGGCTCTAACCTTCTTATTCTATCCTATTATCAAAGCATGGAAAATATGATAGAATATAAAACAGAATGATTTTTTATCAGATACAGGCTTTTTTTATTCCATACAATTGGCAGAAGGAGGAAAAAACGTGTCCCTACAATTCATTATCGGCAGCTCCGGCATTGGCAAGACGCATTATGCATGTGAACAGATCATCCGGGAATCTATGGAAAATCCACAGCACCTGTACTATATTATCGTCCCGGAACAGTTCACCATGCAGACACAGAAAAACGTAGTCGAAATGCACCCCGGAAAGGGAATCCTGAATATCGACGTGCTCAGCTTTCAGCGCCTTGCCTATCGTATTTTCGAGGAGACAGGCGGTGCCATGGAAGTGCTTCTGGATGACACTGGAAAAAGTATGGTTCTTCAGAAGCTGGTGCAGCAGCATCGAAAAAATCTGCCCTATCTTGGCAGCCAGATGAACAAACCGGGCTGTCTGGACGAAGTGAAATCTCTGATTTCAGAATTTATGCAGTATGATATCCGGGAAGAAGAACTGCAGGACATGCTGGGAAAAACAGGGGAGGACTCTCTTCTTCATATGAAAATGCAGGATGTGGGTGTCCTCTATCAGGCCTTTCTTCAATATCTGGAAGGTCATTATATGACCGGCGAAGGCGTGATGGACGCTTTGAAAAAAGCCATTCCTTTTTCTGATAAACTGAAAAAATCCGTACTCCTTCTGGATGGCTTCACCGGTTTTACTCCGGTGCAGATGAACGTGATCCGGGAACTTTTAAATGTCTGCGATAAGGTTCTGGTAACTGTCACCATGGATGCCGGAGAAAATCCCTTACAGATGGGAAAACCACATCAGTTGTTCTACATGAGCAGGAAAATGATCCACACCTTGTCCGGTCTGACCAGCAATCTGGATGATCCCATTCTTCTGAAAGATGAGAGAAAGGGCCGCTTTGGAAATTCCACCTCCCTTGACTTTCTGGAGAAGCATCTTTTTCGCTACAGAAGATCTGTCTATGAGAAGAAACAGGAAGAAATCTGCATATTTGCAGCAGAATCCCCTGTAAAAGAACTGGAAGAGACAGCCAGGAGAATACGCCGTCTGGTCCGTGAAAAAAATCTGAAATACGGAGAAATCGCTGTGATTACCGGAAATCTGGAGGCGTACAAAAGTATTGCATCTCAGGTATTCGAGGAATCCCGGATCCCTTACTTTCTGGATGAGAAGCACACCATTCTGATGAACCCATTTATAGAATATATTCGTGCTGCTCTTGAAATGGTTACAAAGGGTTTTTCCTACGAAAGTGTTTTTCGGTATCTGCGCTGTGATATGTCAGGCCTTGGAAGGGACCAGGTGGATATGCTGGAGAATTATGTGCTTGCCCTTGGAATTCACGGTTACAAAAAGTGGTCCGAGAAGTGGGTGAGAGTTTACCGGACCATGGATCCGGAGGATATTCAGGTCCTGAACGAATACCGGGAAATATTTGTGAGGGAGGCTGAGATCCTAGCTCAGGGATTTTCCAGTGGAAAGAGAAAAGTATGTGAATATTGTTATAGTTTATATCAGTTTATCGCAAGCTGTGAAATACAGAAAAAACTGAAGAAACAGGAGCTTTTCTTTAAAGAAAAAGGGGAAAAAGCCCTGGAAAAAGAATACGCCCAGATATACGGAATTGTTATGGAGCTTCTTGACCGTATGGTAGAGATCCTTGGAGAGGAAGAAATTACAAGAACGGAATTTGTCCAGCTTCTGGAAACTGGTTTTGCCAAGTCAAAGGTTGCGCTGATCCCGCCCAGTATGGATCAGGTCCTTATTGGAGATATGGAAAGAACCCGTCTGAAAGAAATAAAGGCACTGTTTTTTGTAGGTGTAAACGAGGGAAATATTCCGAAAAATACAGACTCAGGCGGAATTCTGACCCAGATGGACAGAGAATTCTTTGCAGATGAGGGAATGGAGCTTGCACCAGGTCCGAAAGAGCTGATGAACACCCAGCGCTTTTACCTGTATCTGAATCTGACAAAGCCAAGTGAGCATTTGTGCCTTTCCTACAGTTTGTCAAATGGAAAAGGAGAACCTATAAGCCCGGCATATCTGATCCACAGTATACAGGCTCTATATCCCGGACTGGAAGTGAAAAATGCAGGTGATGAGGAATTCAGCCTGAACGCCATGGAGCTTCCGGGAACCAGTCTGGAATGCTTCCTGAAAGGTCTTGGAGAGGGTGCTGTGGGACAGGGAAGTCCTTTGTACAGCGAGCTTTACAGCTGGTATCTTAGAAGTCCTAAATATAGGACTTTAGCCAGAAAGCTGGTGGAGGCTTCCAGAATCAGAAAGCCTGCCGATATTATCAGTGAAAGTGTGGCAAAGGTTCTCTATGGAGAGGTGTCATCCTACAGTGCCACCAGGCTGGAGCGTTATTCTGCCTGTGCTTTTGCCCATTTCCTCCAGTATGGTCTCAAACTTACGGAGCGTGCAGAATATGAATTCCGCGCCATGGATATGGGAAATATTATGCACAAGGTGCTGGAGTCTCTGATAAAGGAAGTGAACAAAGAAAAGCTTTCTCTGGCAGAGCTTTCTGAGGAAGAGAGGGATGCGCTGGCAGACTGCCTGGTAGATAAAATAAGTGCAGATTATGGAAATACCATTCTAAAAAGCAGTGCACGCAATGAATATATGATTCAGCGCACCAAGCGAATGGTACGAAGAACTGTGTGGGCAATTCAGAAACAGCTGAAATCCGGGGAATTTGAGCCGGAAGGTGTGGAAGTTGTTTTTCAGGGCGGTCGGATCGATCGCGTGGATACTATGGAGACAGATGATGGGAAGCTGTATGTCCGCGTCATTGATTATAAGACCGGGAATACTTCTTTTGATCTGGTTTCCCTGTATCATGGTCTGCAGCTGCAGTTGATGATCTACATGGACGGTGCCCTTACCGTAGAGCAAAACAAGCATAAGGATAAAGATGTGATTCCTGCAGGGGTATTTTATTACAATATCAAGGATCCTATGATTCAGGAAAAAATAGATGCAGATATAGAGACTGTCCAGGAAAAAGTGCTGAAGGAACTAAAGATGAACGGACTGGTTCTGAAAGATAAAGAACTGGTACAAAAAATGGACAGTTCCCTTGTGTCAATTCCCGTATCCTTTAACAAAGACGGAAGCTTCCGGAAAAATTCTTCTGTAGCCTCAAAAGAGCAGTTTGATATTTTAAACCGTTATGTAAAAACAAAGATTTCTCATATCAGACAGTCCATTATGACCGGAGATGCCCAGGTTTCCCCTTATATGATGGGAAAGAAAAATGCCTGTACCTACTGTCCTTACAGCGGCGTATGCGGTTTTGATATGGACATTCCAGGCTATGAATTCCGCAGGCTGAAAAACTTTACAGATGAAGAGCTGTGGGATGCTTTTGTGAAGGAGGTGGATGAATAATGGCAGTGAACTGGACGAAAGAGCAGGAGCAGGTTATTAATTTAAGAAACCGGAATATTCTGGTAAGTGCAGCAGCTGGTTCCGGAAAGACTGCGGTGCTTGTGCAGCGAATTCTAAAAAAGGTGATGGATCCGGAGCATCCCGTTGACATTGACAGGTTGCTGATCATGACATTCACAAGAGCAGCAGCAGGGGAAATGCGGGAACGAATTGCAAATGCCCTGGAAGATGCTCTCTGTGAGAATCCGGACAATGAGCATCTGCAGCGCCAGACTACCTTGATCCATACGGCGCAGATCACCACGATAGATGGCTTCTGTGCTTATGTGATCCGCAATTATTTCCATCTTATTGGTCTGGATCCTGGTTATCGGACAGGAGAAGAGGGAGAATTGAAGCTTCTGAAAGAGGACGTGATGAAGGAGCTTCTGGAGAACTATTACATAAAAGATGACAAAAAGTTTAAGTATTTTATCGAATGCTACGCATCAGGCAAAACAGATGATGGAATTAAAGAACTGATTTATTCTCTGTATAATGCTGCCATGAGCAATCCATATCCGGATACCTGGCTGGAAGAATGCATAGATAGTTATAGAAATACGGATTTAGAGTCTGTAAAATCCTCAGAATGGATGAATTTGTTATGGAAAAACATTACGGAGGATCTTTGCCAGGCAAAGGAACTGATTACTCAGGCAAGAAGCTTTTGTAATGCGCCAGGAGGACCATACCTGTATGATGAAGCACTGCAAAGTGATCTCATCCTCATTCGTGCAGCAGAAGAGAAAGCCGCCGCCGGTGATTTTGACGGAGCAGGAGAGCTTCTTGGCAAACCGGCTTTTGCCGTTCTTTCCAGAAAGAAACCAAAAGATCCTGTAGATGATACGCTGAAAGAGCAGGTAAAATCTCTTCGGGAAAATGCAAAGGATATTTTAAAGGATATTGGAACACGGTATTTTTCCGTAAAGGAGGAGGAACTTCCAGTGCTTCTGGAAACCTGCCGGGAGCCTGTAGAAATGCTGGTAGAGCTTACCAGGGAATTTATCCGTATGTATGGAGAGAAGAAGCGGGAAAAAAATATTCTGGACTTTACGGACATGGAGCATTTTGCGCTGGAAATCCTGATTCAAAAGGTTCATGCAGAGGAAGAAAATGGCGAAAACGACGGTGATTGGACTGGAGAGAGCAAGTACATTTATCACATGAGTCCGGCAGCACGTGAACTTTCCCTGAAATATGACGAGGTCATGGTGGATGAGTACCAGGACAGTAATCTGGTACAGGAAATGATTACCAACTGTGTTTCCGGTTGGGCAGATGGAAGAAAAAATATATTCATGGTAGGTGATGTGAAGCAGAGCATTTACCGGTTTCGCCTTGCCAGGCCAGAGCTTTTTATGGAAAAGTATGAACAGTACAGTTTAACGGACAGTACTGAACAGCGAATCGATCTTCATAAAAACTTCCGCAGCCGGTCCCAGGTATTGGATAGTGCAAACTTTATTTTCCGTCAGATTATGGGAACAGATCTTGGTGGAATTGCCTACGATAAAGCCGCAGCTCTTTATCCTGGAGCTGTGTTTCCGGAAGGAAACCAGGAAAGCTTTCTTCCTACAGAAGTTCTTCTGGTAGAAAAGGATTCCGAAGAACTGGAGAATCTGATGGAAGGAAAGGATGCCCGGGAACTGGAGGCTCTTGCTATTTCCCACAGAATTAAGGAAATTGTGGGAAAAGAGCTGGTACTTGATAAAGAAACCAAAGAATATCGTCCTGCGAAATATGGAGATATTGTAATCCTTCTCCGCACCGCTTCCGGCTGGTCAGAAACCTTTACAGAGGTACTTTCTGCCCACGGAATTCCTGTGTATGCCGCTTCAAAGACGGGATATTTTTCCGCACTTGAGGTGGTTACGATTCTGAATTATCTGCAGGTCTGCGATAATCCTCTTCAGGATATTCCTTTGACGGGTGTGCTGAGGTCGCCGCTGGTGGGATGTACTACCCAGGAGCTTGCCGTTTTGCGGGAAGAACATCCGAAGGGGATGCTGTATGACAGCGTGTTGAATTTCCTGGAAGAATATGAGGGGCAGGAAAGAACTCTTTACAACAAATTACATGGTTTTATAGTCCTGCTGAATGAAATGCGTGATCTTGCGGTGTACACTCCTGTGCATGAGCTGATTCTTGAGATTCTCCGCAGAACCGGCTATGGTAATTATGCGAAAGCTCTGCCAAATGGTGCACAGCGGAGCGCCAACCTCGCTATGCTGGTGGAAAAGGCAATGGATTATGAGAAGACCAGTTACAGAGGCTTATTTAATTTTGTCCGATATATTGAACATTTGCAAAAATATGAAGTTGATTATGGCGAAGTAAATCTTTCTGGCGCAGGAGAAGGTTCCGTGGAAATCATGACGATCCACAAGAGCAAGGGACTCGAGTTTCCGATTGTAATCCTTGCCGGTATGGGAAAACAGTTCAATATGCAGGATCTGAACGCCAGACTTCTGATTCATCCGGATTACGGTCTTGGCGCTGACGCCATTTTGCCAGACCGGCGGATGATTGTGTCAACACTGTATAAGCAGGTGATCCGCCGTAAGCTTCTGGAAGAGACTCTGGGGGAGGAAATCCGAGTACTTTACGTTGCCCTGACGCGTGCCAAGGAGAAACTGATCATGACCGGAACAATAGGAAATCTGGAAAAAAGGCTGCTTTCTTTATACAGATTCCGCGAAAATGAACAGGAACTTCTTCCGGCAGAAACGAGACTGAATGGAAAAACTTACTGGGATTATGTGCTTCCTGCGCTTGCAAGGCACCGCTGCATGGATGAACTTTTTGAGGAGTTTGGATTGCTGCCATCCCATGATAATCTGCTTTATGATGATCCGGCAGAGTTTCAAGTGAAAAGGATCACAGCGAGGACTTTAACGGAGGCTGAAGTGGTGGAACAGGCTGCAGGGCAGATGGAAGACGATATTCTGGATAACTGGGATTGTGAGAAAATCGTGGATCCTGAAATCAGAGCGGAACTGGAAAAGCGCTTTGGATTTGTATATCCTTATGAATATCGTAAGGATATTCCAGTGAAGGTCAGTGTATCGGATCTGAAAAAGAAGAGTTACCATGAAGATACGGATATTGAAGAAGCTGTATATTTCGAACCGGACATTGTTCCGCTGGTTCCAAGATTTATTGAGGAAAAGAAGGAAACGGAAGAGGCGTTCACAGGTTCGGCAAGAGGTACTGCCTACCATCGTGTGATGGAATGTCTTGAGTACAATAAAACGGACAGTGCACAGCTGCTGAAAGAGCAGATTGACGCACTGGTTCAGAGCAAAAAAATGTCTGAGGCAGAAGCAGAATGTATCAGAATTTCAGATATTCAGTCTTTTGTGAATGGGACACTGGGGCAGAGAATGAAAGCCGCCGCATTATCGGGGCTTCTTTTCAGGGAACAGCCTTTTGTCATTTCCAGAAGTGCTGCTGAAATAGATGAGGCATGGGATCCCAAGGAACGTGTGCTTGTGCAGGGAATCATAGACGCTTATTTTCTGGAAGGGGATGAGATCGTGCTGGTTGATTACAAGACGGATCGTGTGCGCAGGGGGGAAGAGCAGAAGCTGGTTGATCTGTATCACACTCAGCTGGAGGATTATGCTCAGGCACTTCATAGAATGACTGGGCGCAGGGTGAAAGAGAAGTATATTTATTCCTTTACGTTGAAAAAAGAGATATTGTTAGGATGATTGCTTGTGTTCGCAGAAGGTGCGTGGATGTGGCGTGCCTGATCTGAGAACTGTGCGAAGAACCCGGAAAATCTAAGAGGACAGGATTTTGCTAAAAGCGAAGACATGAGAGGCCAAACTCGCTCCTTCGGAGCTCAGACAGTGTCCTCTCATGTCTTCAACGCAAAATCCTGTCCTCTAAGATTTTCTCGGAACCTCCGCAAAGCCCTCAGACCAGGCACGCCACATCCACGCACGTCGCAGGCGGAAGGGAAAGCGAAAATTTGACAAACTTACACTCTCCACCCCGCTGGATACTTATTTTTCAATGTCCCATTCACAAGTTTTCCAAACCCAAGGGGATACCCTTCCACACAAAGCAAATGCCATCCTTTAGAATGAGCAGCCTCCTCAGGCTCAATTGTAAGAGTTTCCCCTTTCAGATACCGCTCCAGTCTTGGATCATCTACAGAAAGGGAAATCACAGCTTCAGCTTCATTTTTCCGGAAAGCCAGTGCAAGCGGCTGAGCCGGTTCAAACCGGTTTTTCTTCAGATCTCCCAGATAAAGTCCGTTCCGAATAAACGTAAGTCCTCTGAAATTATAGGAAACAGACGGCAGATAATAAACTTTATCTGCCCGGACCTCCACCCGGTTCCAGTCAAACTCCTGGCCATCTAAAGTTTTCAACCCGATTTCTCTGAAAAATTCTTCCATATACTTCCGGACATCTGCAGCCAGACGACTGGTCTTAGAAGTACCAGCGGAAGGTCCAGCCGTTCCCTCCTTTTGCAAGAGGGCTAGAAAATGCCCCTCCCCCTGCATCTTATGGGGAAAAATGCGCACACATTTTTTCAGTTGTGGATTCCCATCTCCCCATTCAGGATTTCCGGTGGAAAAGCCCTCATAATCCTCCATGGAAATCAGAGACAGTTCCGGCCGTTCCCTGAGAAGCCAGGAAATGATCTGCTCATCCTCACAAGGTGCAAAGGTACAAGTAGAATAAAGCATCTGTCCTCCCGGCTGCAGCATGTCTGCCGCATTCAGACAAAGCTGTTTCTGAATTCTGGAAAGCTCCTCAGACTTCTCAGGAGTCCAGTCTTTGGCAAGAGCTTCCTCCTTACGGAACATCCCCTCTCCGGAACAAGGTGCATCCAGAATGATCTTATGGAAAAATTCCGGAAAATTCTTTACCATTTTTTCAGGCTTTTCATTGGAAACAAAAAGATTGGGAATCCCAAACAGTTCCAGGTTTCGAAGCAGTGCTCTTGCCCTGGTAGTGCTGATATCATTTGCAACCAGAAGTCCTTCACCCTTTAGGGCGGAACCAACTGCAGTTGCTTTTCCTCCAGGAGCTGCACACATATCCAGCACATATTCCCCTGGCTCCACCGGAATACGGGAAGCGGGGGTCATGGCACTTGGTTCCTGAAGATAATAAAGTCCAGCCTGATAAAGAGCACACCGGGATGGCCTTACATCCTCATTGTAAAAATAACCATTCGAAACCCATGGGATTTTTTTCACTTCAAAGGGCACAATCTGTTCAAACTCCTCACAGGAAATCTTTGCCGTGTTTACCCGGAGCCCATAAGTACGCGGCTGTTCATAAGCTGCCAGAAAAGGTTCAAAATCATCCCCAAGCATATCCTTCATCCGATGAAGAAAAGCCTGAGGCAGAGCTGATAATCTATCTGAATCCATAGAAAAATCTCCTTAGTACTGAAATAGAATGATATGAGTGTCAGATTTACTGCGTAAATTTCACGAAAACAGTGAAACACATCTTGCAGAAAGCATTTTTTAAACACATTTTAGTATAGCGGAAGAAAAAGAACAAGTCAAACATAAGCAAAAGCAAAAGAATCCATTGGAATTTCCTGTCTTTTCCACTATAATTAAAAATAGAATGATCATTAGAGCGTGTTTGAAAAATTATTCCTACAAATCATACTCCGGAAACGGTGTAAACAGCAATATACTTATAAAACAAGAGAGTGAGGGTATGAAATGCCAAAAGAAAAAATCAGCCTGAATTCTATTTACATATCAGAACGTTTACAAAAATCCCTGCAGCCTGTTTCCAACAGCGCGCTGACAGCCATAACAGCCCCTATGGGATATGGCAAAACAACCGCCGTAAACTGGTATCTGTCCAGACTGGCGAAAGACACTCAGGCTTTGCTGATCCGGATCAGCATCTACTCCCAAAACCTTTCCATCTTCTGGAAAAGTGTGCAAAATGCATTTTCCTTCGCAGGTCTTAACTTTCTGGAAAACTACGACTGCCCGGAAGATGAAGCCTCCGCTGGATTTTTGACGGAAATTCTATGCTATCAACTGGAAAAATGTGAAAATTGTTATATTTTTATAGATGACTTTCATCTGTTAAAAGATGACCGGGCGGCCACTTTCCTGTGCAGAATGGCAGGGAGGATTCCGGAAAATGTGCATCTGATCGTAGCAAGCCGAAATCATTTTATCAGTGATGACTGGATTGTAAGACTTGGAGGAAGACTTCACAGAATAGAAATAGACGATCTGCGTCTAAACGCTGGGGAGCTGTCAGCCTATATTCGCCGCTGCGGAACTAGCCTGACAGACAGCCAGCTTGAGCAGCTTCTGAAATCCAGCGAAGGATGGTTCGCAGCTGTTTACCTGAATTTGTGTTCTTTTTCAAAATCAGGAGAATTGCCAGGAAAAACATCTGATATTTACCAGATGTTTTCCGCTTCCATGCTGAATCCTTTGCCAGAAGACAGAAAAGAATTTTTTAGTGCCATGGGGCTTGCAGATGAATTCACGGAAGAGATGGCAGAATTTATTACAAAAAGAGAAGACGTACACCAGATCCTGAAAACGCTCACCAGGCAGAATGCTTTTGTCACCTGCCTGAATGACGGGCAGACTTACCGCTTTCACCATATGATGAAAGAGTGCGCGTTTCGTGCGTTCAGAACACTGGATGATTCCAGACAGGCTTTCTATTATGAAAGATATGGTGCATGGTATGAAAAATATGGTGCCTATATCCATGCCTTGTCAGCATACCGGCGAAATCAGAATTTTGCAGCTATTCTCCGGGTGGTGCAAAAAGATGCCGGAATCTTACTTGCTTCTCTAAAACCGGAAGAGGTTCTGGAAGTTTTGAACAGATGTCCGGTTTCCGTTTTAAAAGAATATCCGCTTGCAATTCTGGTTCTTATGAGATGCATGTTTAACTGGAAAAATATTCCCAAAATGCTGGAACTGAAAGAACTTCTTCTGGCATCCATCAGAGAACATCCAAAGCTGTCTGAGGAAGAGAGAGGAAATCTTCTGGGCGAATGCGACCTGATCCAGAGCTTTCTTATGTACAATGATATTTCGAGAATGAGTCAGTTTCACCGCAGTGCCAGCGAGAAGATGACAAGACCTGCCATCAGTATCCGAAGTGACGGAGGCTGGACGTTTGGCTCCCCATCTGTACTTATGATGTTTCACAGGAAAAGCGGAGATCTTGACAAAGAGCTGGAAGAGATGAACCAGTGTATGCCTCATTATTACAAGATCACAAACGGACACGGACAGGGTGCAGAAACGATTATGAGCGCAGAGGCTCACTTTATGCGCGGAAATTTTGTTGATGCCCACATAGCATTGGAAAAGGCTTATACCCAGATTCAGGGAAACGGGCAGGAGAGCATTGCACTTTGCTGCGATTTTCTGGCACAAAGGCTGTCTATCTGCATGGACATAAAAATGAGAAATACATTTGAAGAACGTCGAAAAGAACTGCTGCAGGGGCATAATACCACCTGGGTCAATATTTTTGACAGCACCTGCGCCTATTACTATGCAGTCACCGGACAAACGGAGCGGATTCCGGCTCTCTTTGGAGCGCATATGCTTTCTACGGTGAATTTTCTGGCACCTGGGAGACCGATGATGGAAATGATCGAGAATCAGGTTTATCTTGCCCAGGGAGAATATTCGAAGGTGATCGGAAGAAGCGAATCCATTCTTGCCATGTGTCAGGCTCTTCACTACGATCTGGTGGCGCTTCATGTGCAGATCCAGCTTCTTGCGGCCAACTGGAAGCTGGGAAAAACAGAACAGGCGCTTGAACTTTTGAGAGGATCACTTTCCCAGGCTTTTCCAGATGGAATCCTTATGCCATTTGTGGAGAATTATCCATACATAGAGGAGCTTTTGAAGGGAAGCTTTTTCGGAATCAATGAAAATTTTCTTTTCAGGATCACCAGAATGGGGAAAGAATGGGAAATGCGGTGCGATCAGTTAAAAAAAGAGGAGGCGTATCCGCCGGTCTTTAAAGTACTGTCAGATCGTGAGCTGGAGATTACGGAGCTTATGGCGAAGCATATGAGCAACAAAGAAATCGCCCAGAGTCTGTTTTTATCCGAGGGAACTGTGAAGCAGTACATCAATCAGATTTATTCCAAATTACAGATTCCCGGGGATGTCCGGGTGAAGCGCAAGTATCTTTTGGAGATGATGGAAGGGAAAAGCTAACTGGAAGTTAATACTATTTTTGTCAGAGAAAACGTATAGTAAAGGTACAACATATTTCGACAGGAGGAAAATGGTATGAAGAGAAAAATAGTTACAGCGGTCATCGCGTTTATTTTATGTGCAGCAGTTGTTCCCACAGCTGGTATTTACAGCGTAATGGCAGAAAACGAGGATACGCTTCAGGTAGAGGACGGAGCTGACTATGCAGCACTTTCCGGTGTATGGAAAAATGAAGATGCACAGGCTGATGAAACTCTTACCTTAAGTGCAGACGGATTGTTTGTATATCACACCGGAGAAGGCGATGATGTTCAGGGATATCTGGAATATGTGGATGAATACAACGACGGAAATGGCAGATATGACATGTACAATCGCATGGGCATGTGGCTGGAGGGATTTTATCTGGACTCCGCGGATACTCTTCATATGGGAAATGACGGAGCTGCGGTTTTTACCAGAGCAGAGGAAGATCAGGCAGAAGAGAATTCGGAAGGTCAGACTGAAAACGAAGACAGCGTGGAAAAGAAAAGCTATGTCCTCATGTCAAATAAACGCTATACAGGACTGCGCCCTCTTTATAACAATTCCAGTTGGGAAGGAGGGTATTTCTATTCCGATATGACAGAGGACTGTATGACGGTGATCGTCAACTGCAGTGCTTTAAATGACAATGAATTCACCGGTACCCCGGAGGAATATATGGAACAGTTTGCAGGCTTTGTAAGTGAATCGGAAATAAAGGATTTCACAGCAGTACAGAACCAGGAATATACAGAGAAATTCACTTATCCGGCATATGAACTGGAATTTACCACCGGAGCAAATGAAGATACCTGCAAATGGAAAATGCTGTATTTCCAGACGGATACCAATACCTTTGCTTATGCTTACAGAGTTTCAGCGGATTTTGCTGAGGAGATGGAGGCGGAATACCGGGATGCCATTTCTTCTCTGGAGCTGACGGAGATTGAGGGCGTTGAAAATACAGAAACCACTTTCACTCAAGGGGAAGATTATGATCCAAGTGCCGAAGGAGAGAGCCTGGAAATGTTTATCTCTTATTTTGACAGCTGGTACCAGTATGGAGATTTAAATGCCATGAATATCCGGCTTTATGGAGAAGGAACCTGGGAAATCTACAACAGCCTGAATAGTGATAAAACAGGGGGATATTTTTTTGACAGCGGTACTTTTACCACACTTGGCACAACTGCCCTGAAATTGGTCAATGACAGCGGAATCTATGTGGCAGATGTTACTTTGGATGGAGATGGCGATCTGATGCTCAGTCCTGTGATTTCCGGATATGGAAATATTTATGCAGGTGCAGCTTTTTTACGAGAGTCCGATTCTATCGCCTACGAAGCCCAGACAGCTGACGATGGTGAAGGATACGGAGACTACATTCCTGATGAAGATTATGTAGAGGAAAGTGATCCGGGAGATACTTATTACTGGTATGATGGGGAAGGAAATGTAATGTACTTTGATGGTTCCGACAGCTATTATATAGGACCGGATGACGTGTTCTATATTGATGAGGCAGGAAGGCTGATGGAATACTGATAAGCAGGTAAAACTAGTACATCGTTTCGTAAATAACTATACCAATCGCGTAGGATGGGGATTCGAGTGTGCAGATTGCAGAAAGCCTTTTTCAAACACGCTCTGGGACGTGGACAAAAAGAATTTCCTGAAAAATATATGACAAATTTTGCAAGCCGAATACCTATGTGTATTTCGGCTTGCTTATTATTTACTGTTTTAAGATCATAGGGGATTTCATAAGCTTTCATTTTGTGATAAACTATGTGATAAAGCTAAACAAGCTTCGTGTTTTGAGCAGCGGAGATTTCATTTTGACAAAGATATGGGCAGGAGCTATCAAGGATGCAGATATGGAAAGATATCTTGAGATAAGGATCACAGAGTCTGGAAAAGTAGGAGAGGTTTTGCGGGCTGAGGCAGGGCTTACAAAGAGGCAGATCAGTCAGGCAAAGTTCAGGCCGGGAGGTATCCTTAAAAATGGAAAACAGTGCCGTGTAACGGAAATAGCAGTGCCTGGTGATCGGCTTCAGGTATGTCTGGAAGCGAAAGGGATTGATTCAAAGCAACTGGTGTGTCCAGATACAAGTAGTTTCATAGAACGAGGAAAAAAACAATTATTGGATTTCGAAAGACAAGAGCTGGAAGAAGGATTAAAACCCCAGAAACTTCAGATCCTTTATGAAGACCAGGATTTACTTGTAGTAAACAAGCCGGCTGGTATGGTGACGCACCCATCCGGAAGCCATTATCAGGACAGCATTTCTAACCTGCTTGCAGCCTATTTTCGTGAAAAAAATGAGACAACACGCATTCGGTCCATTGGACGTCTGGATAAAGAGACCTCCGGGATTTTACTTTTTGCCAGAAACCAGGTGGCGGCAGCCAGATTGCAGAAGCAGAGGGAAGAAGGAAAGCTGCAGAAGAAATATCTGGCGCTTGCAGAAGGAGATTTATCAGAAGCAAATGATTCTGTATTCTGGAAAGAAATTGCTATACCACTTGCCCCGGATCCGGAAAATCCCATGAAAATGACAATTTCTCCAGATGGACTGTTGCCAGGAAGCAGGAATGCAGTTACGTATTATAAGAACATAAAAAGTTTCGGCAATGTGACTCTTGTTGAGCTTCAGCTGGAAACCGGACGAACCCATCAGATCCGGGTTCACATGTCAGGGATAGGTCACCCTCTTCTGGGAGATACGATGTACAATCCTAGAGTGTGTTTGAAAAATCATTCCCACAATCTGCACGCCCCACTTTGCGGTATATTTTGCCCGAATTCAGTTGCCGTAGCCCGCTACGGCGCCCTCATCCGGGCAAAATCTCCCACAAATTGTGACGCACATCTTGCAGAAAGCCT
>NZ_JBCOMI010000029.1:0-51252 GCF_040924245.1 Ruminococcus sp. J1101004sp1_RTP21198st1_B9_RTP21198_201120
CTAATCCAGCTAACATTTTCGAACGCTTTGAAGCCCGTCGCCAAGAGGATTTGAACCTCCGACCCCTCGCTTAGGAGAGCTCCAACCTATTGTCACTCTCTGTCAATCTGAGGTAAGGTAAACCCATATGGGACACTATTAAAAACTGTTTCCGATTCAATTTGAGTTATTCTGAATACCCCCTCTGTCAAGCTCTGTCAAGCTCTGAAAGTTAGCTGATTGTTTGCTCCAGCTAATAATCGGGGAATGCCTTGATATTACCATCGACATCTGTTATATGACCACCATGCTTCGTACGTTCGATCATGGTAAACAGTATTCAATTAAACTTCCTATCGAAAGCACAAGATATTTTCTTGTCTACAATTAATATACCGCATACGAGACGGTTTGTCCATGCGTTTTTGACTGGCAAATTTTATTCATTAAAAATTTCTGTAACCTTTTCTGTAACGGAATCGAAGAACTTCTAAAAGTCTTTTCTGTTCATCTACATTGGCTTCGAGAAATAATTCCTGTCTGCCTTGTGTTCGTGTATGCTACCAACTATTTGAATTTAAAGATTCATTTATTGATTCATTTGAAGCTTTATTTGTATTATTATTCCGATACTTATTTCTTATATCGTTGCGAATCGTTTTTTCACTAAAATTACACTATTTTTTCACTATTTTTCATTACTTCATCGTCTTCGCCAGTGAATTGAGCAATGCCCGCATCTCTGGATTTGCCAACACTTTTGCCAGAAGTTCCGGATCGATTTCATCAGCAACAGTTGCATTATTATTTTCCTGCTGTACATGCATCTGTGGATCCAGATTCTTCTTCTCATAAAATGCTTCTTCAAAAAGCTCTGCATTTTTCCTTCGGTCATCATCCAGAATATGAGAGTACACATCCGTAACCATATTGACCTGAGCATGGCCGGAATCACCCTGTACCGCCTTGATGTCTCCACCATTCAATTTCAGCTTATAAGTAACGCTGCTATGACGGAAACTGTGAAATACAACCGGTGGGAGATTATAGTCCTCGATCAGTTTTTTTAAAGGACCACGGATTGCTCCATCTCCGAGAGGAAGCCCAAAGGTACTTGCCATAACCAGGTTATAGTCCATATATTCATCACCAAGAATTTCTTTCATTTCATCTTGCTCAGCTTTCCAGTCTACCAGCATATTAGCAACGCTCTTCGGTAAGAATATTTTACGCACACTGCTTTCTGTCTTCGGTGTTTTCAGAATACGGACCGTAGAATTCTTCTTATGATTTGTCGGAAATACCAACAACACATCTTTTCCATCCAATGCATTTAAAGATTCTTTTCTTATACGCTGTGATTCTTTGTTGATGAAGACATATGCACGGTTTTCTTCAATTGCCTCATGAGAAATATCTACACAATCCCAGGTAAGACCAAGCAGCTCACCAAGTCGCAGGGAACATGAGAAAGATAGATTAATTGCGAGCTTTAATCGTTCATCTTCACAGACACTGAGCGCATACATCAATGTATCCGCTGTCCAGATGTCTCTTTTTTGTGATTTATGTTTTGGTACAGTCGCATGGGTGCAAGGATTCTTCTCCATCAACTCCCATTTCACTGCCTGTTCAAAACAGTTTCTAAGCAGCTTATTAATATCCCTGACCGTACTGGAAGATACAAATTCATTTCGACTGGTTTTATTCAATGGATTGATAACTGCACGTCTCTTCAAAAGACTCTGATAATATCTTTCGATGAAACGGGTATTGATCTCTGAGAGTTTCGTATCACCAATGATCGGAAGAATATAGTTATTGATAAGAGAGACATTTCCTTCATATGTAGAAAGAGCCCAGTTTTCTTTGCCATAAAGTGCAACATATTCTGTAATAAGCTCGTCCAGTGTTTTGCATTTACGGACGACAAATGATCCCATCTCTTTTTTATATTCAATTTCTTTTTTTCTTCTCTTTGCTTCGGCTTTCGTTTCATAGGTTTCCCACTTCTGTTTCCTCTCACCTTTTTCATTCGTATAAGAATAGATTACATTAAATTTTCCGTTTCGTTCTCTTATTGATGCCATATTATTGCATACTCCTTTCCAAATCTCTTTGCTCCATCCAGTCCTCAAATTCATCCCGACGGATCCTAACTCGACTGCCAACTTTTATTACTGTGAACTTTCCTTTATCCGCCCACTTGTTGATCATGCTTCTGCTGACCTTTGCCAGATAGGAAGCTTCATCAAAAGTAAGATACTTTATATTTCCATTGCTTCCTCGTATTCCGGTCTGTGATAATTTCTTCCGCCGGAAATTAGCCAGGGCAATATTTTGTTCCTGTGCAAGTTCTTCATAATCATTCGATGGATCCAGCTTATACCGATCCTGACCTTTCAGGAATTTTCGAAAACTCTCTTTTGTGATCCTTTTCTTTTCTGCAATCACAATGAATTCAAAAAAATGACTATACTTTGGATTATCAAGAATTGTATATACTGCGCTTCTGGTTGTTCCAAGCAGCTGTGCCATCTCAGGCATCGTAATTGTTGCATCTTCCAGAAGAGCGTCTTTTTTTCTGTCTTCCTTTGTTCGATACCGGGACTGGCTTTTATACCAGTTCTGAAAAGATTCTTTTGGTATTCGTTTCCAGTAATCGACAATAACAGCTTCCATTTGATTTTTCTTGAGTAAATCATAAACAAGATACTCATCAACACCCAACAGATCCGCAACTTCCTTAACGGAATAGGACCAGGATTTCAATTCTTTCCCTGGTTCTTCTCCGGTAACTTTATGGTATTTAATCTGATTGGCGTACCATTTTTCAAAGCTGGCAATATTGATTCGTATCTTTCCAGCAATCTCTTTAGATTCAAAAACATTTTTATGCACCAGCCAGTATCGATCTGTCTTTTTTAATCCCAGCAGCTTTCCCATTTCCGGCACGGTCATCCAGGTTCTCTTTTGTGTCGGACGCCGTTTGTAAGGACTGTCTTCTGATATCTTTGAAATGATCTCTTCAACATCGTCCATTTCCGGAACTTCTTTTTGTTTCATAATTGCTGTTGCCATTTATTCTTCACTTCCTGTCTTTTTTAGTGTTAGTGTTTTTTCTTATATCATATCTCAAATCCAGATAAAAATTTAGGATGTCGATTGCAGACAAAATCTGCCTGATCAACACCCTGTTTTTTATTGTTCCAAGTTATCGAGCCAGTCATCGAAACTCTTCTTAGAGATGCGATACTTTCCGCCATCCAACTGGATCCACCGGAATTCCTTTTTCTTTAAAAGGTTATAAATAGTAGGTCTGCTGACTCCTAAGATTTCCTGTAACTCTTGAACTGTATAACATCTTTTTTCTGACATTTCTTTATCCTCTTTTCTTTGAAATATGAAAGAAAAATTATCCCTTCATATAACGAAACGCTCAGAGCATGTTTTACAGTGGTCAAAAGCAAATTTTTTTACTTTTTTCTTACGAGTTTTCTTTAATGCAACTCGTAACATTAGATTTTTACATTTTTCATGAAATTAAGTAAAGAAAAAGAGCATATGGAATTGAATCCATACACTCTATGATTACTGGAACTTTATTTCATTTTTAATTCAACAAACTTGAATCTGTCGCTTTAATACCCGTGGTCAACATGTTCCCAATTTCCACTGTCATTCCTAATTAGAATCCATTTCCAATCATCATATGTTGAATCCGGATTAAGCGAACCATCCCCGCCTGATGAGTCTACATCGAAAGATGATAATATTACGATTGCTTCATCCGCGTCATATTGTTCAGCCCATTCATAAAATTCATCGGCGTATGTATCTCCGGGATAGGTCAGTTTTGTCAGTGTGCAGCCGTCAAATTCGTTGCCGAAATAGTCTTTTACTGTTTGGAAAGCCGCCTCAATATCACTGTCTGAATATATTTCCGATGGTTTCCAATCAGGAATTTGAACATTGTCAATATTCCCACCACTATTCTTTCCACCACAGCCGGCAAGAACAAAAATCATTATCAAAGCTGTCAGAAAACAGAATATAGTTTTCCTATTCATTTTTCGATACCTCCTACGAATTCAAATTTTCCAGCTCGACAAGCTTGAATTTATCGTCTTGTTCCATTCTTATCAAAATTCTTTTTTAATGCTATTTCTGTTGGGAGAATAGATCCAATTAAAGGAATAAGTTGAACACCACAGATAATTCCTCCTATACTCCCAACACAATCTTCATTTTTCCCAATTACTAAAAGCATGAATATTACTGTTATCGGCAACATAACCATTCCACAGACATACCAAACTTTACCACAATATTTATGAGCAAATTCCCATGTGTCTTTGTTCTTCATAGACATCGAAGTCCGATATCCAAATACTGAATTTATTTCCTTTGGAGCCTTTTTCATAAAATATCTTCCAAAACCAATCATCGTAAATGGAAGAAGCAAATCCATAATCAACATAAAAATCCAAAACCCCATTGTAAACCTCCTTTACTACAACTTCCGATTTAACGTTCTCTTTTATGTCTATCAATAAGCAACAAAACAAACATAATAAGCCATATCCCCCATGCGATCCAACAGCCTATTCCTTGATATTGGATATCTATGATTATTCCAATAATAAAAGGAACTGACATAAACATCATTCTTTTTCCATATGCCTTACACATAGCATTCTCATCGTATTTCTTTCGTTCATCCGCTGATTTCATATTATAACCCGACAAGAATTTAGTAGCTTTTCCTTCTGATTTATAAAACCACATTCCAAACAAAAACATAATCACTGCCATCATAAAGTCAAAAACAATATAGAACATATAATACAATTTCTCCTTTCAGACAATCACTCTTATCTCTTTGAATTTTCTACATTACTCTTCAGCTTTGACCAAACATAGCAAATCAGTATATCCTGACTGCATAAGTAATTGCTTAAAACCAGACATCACTTCTTCTTTTGTATAATTATTATTTTTCAAAAACTCACTATCCTTCTCACTAAGGTATTGGTAGAAAAGAGCTGCTGCCATTACCTCATTTCTGTCTGTATAATCAATGCTATCTAAAAGTATATTCTCTGCTTCGTTAATTTCCCCAGAATCAATCATATCAAGAAAATCTTTCAAATTTTTCCCTGATACTTCATATTTATTTTCTTTTTCAAGTTCAACAGAAACATACTTTTTCCCAAACATTAAAGAAAATAATACTCTTACCATTTCTTTTATCATTCGCATAATATAGTCTTTTTCGTCTGTGAAATACATTTTTCACCTCCATAACTTCCGATTTTAATGTCTCTATTATACCATAATGATACTATTATAAAAAAGGAAAAAGAGCTCCTTCGAGCTCTTTTGGGTCAGTTCTGCAAACTGGAATTGGTCATTCTTCTTTTTCTTCAGGAGTATCTTCATTTGGCTTGGAACTGATTTTTGAAACAATAATACCTGTGCAAGTAACAACTACCACACAAAGATACATTCCTATTCCTAATGCTCATGTACGGTAAAGTATCACAAGAAAATTATGTCGAATTGACAGCCGCCTCCGCTATACCGAATAAGGAAATAAAGAGTCCTCAAATTTTGCGCTACTAAATGAAGACGAGCGGAAGTAATCTCCCGCTCGTCAGTAAACTTAACTATGCCATATCAATCCCGCTTCTTTCCCGCCACCGGCACTAAGAACAGCGCGGGCAACAGCAGGAAAGCGGTACAGACCAGCCCCCAGGGTATGGACACCTGCTGGGCTACCAGCCCCACAATAGGCCCGCCGATGATCTGCCCGAAAGAGTCCAGCTGTCCGCTGGTGGAAAAGACTGTGGCGCGCATTTTCTCATCCACATGGTCGTTCATCCAGGCGGCCAGCACAGGCTCCTTGATGGTGCGCATAAGCCCCGCCAGCAGGAACACCAACAACATGAACCAAAAGCTCCGCCCCACCGCGAAGAGAACCAGGAACAGGATATACCCGGCGCTGGTGGACATGACCACACTGGTTCGGCTGACAGTCCCTTTTTTCTCCATGCGGGCGATGAGCAACTGAGAAGCCAGAATACCTAAGCCGTTGCCGATAAGACTGATAACACCGAACCAAGTGACGCTGTTCAGCGGCCCGATAACGGGTATTACCGTGTCATCCAGAAAATGAGCGGTGGAGAGCCGGTCAAAGCCTTCACTGGCAAGTCCCCCGCATAGTGTGATTGCTAAGAGCGCCAGCAACACAGGTGCGCCTTTCACAAAGCCCAGGTTGAGCTTGAACAGGCAGACAAAGTCTTTAAGCAAGCCCTGCCGTTCCTCAATAGCAGGGGAGAAGTTGGTTTCTGGCATGATGCGAACCATCACCAGCCCCAACAACAAGCACAAACTGCCCCCCAAGATGACAGGCATTTGCAGGTTTATGTTTCCCAGCAGTGTGCCCAGCACCACGCCCAGAACGCCGCCGATTTGCCCCATTTGACTGCCCCGCAGGAACACCTTGTCTATGGGTTTGTCCTCTTCCTCCGAGGCAATCCACGCCTCCAGAGCGCCGGTGATGAAGGTATCACCGCAACCCCAGACAACCTGGGCCAGCAGAACCGGCGCGAACCACGGTAGCGCACCCTCCATCAGAAAGCCCAGGCCGTAGAGGAACATTCCAATCAGCACCGAGCGCCGACGGCTATACAAATCCGCCACCACACCGGTGGGTATCTCGAACAGAAAGCAGGAGGTCTCCAGAACCGTCCCTACCAGGACAAGCTGGAAAGCATCCAGCTGCACCACCTCCAGGTGGTACACGATGGAAAGCACTGTGGACATAGAAACCGCCAGGGAACAGACAAATCGGAACAGCAGGTAGACAGAATATGCCTTTGAATTTTTAGCAAACATGAAGTTACATTTCATCATAATTAGTCTCTAATCCTTTCAAATCTCATTTTATATGACTTTTGCAAGCTGTTAAGCTAACTTGTGGAACATATGCCGAACCTTATCTATACGGCTATTCGGGCGGCGGGGTTGGCAAATAAATTTACCAATAGCTGGCTGGTATCCTTTTAACTCTGTCAAGCAGACTCCCTGCCCATTTGTGAAATAAGTTAAATCGTTCCTGTATTCTTGAATACATCTAGCAGGGATTTCTCCTTTCAGAATGACCTCGTCATTCTTTATCTGAGTACTTACAATATCTGCACAATACCTTGGAGCATCATGATACGCCCGTGAGAGATATTCCTGCGGTGCATAAATTTCAAAGTGGAGATATGGCTCTAATAGTTCTGTCCCTGCTTTTTTTAAAGCCTGCTCCAATACGATAGGGGAAAGCAGCCGAAAGTCTGCGGGGGTACTTACAGGACTATAATACAATCCATATTCAAAACAGATTTTACAGTCTGTCACTTTCCATCCATACAGCCCCTGCTCGCAGCCATAAAGAACCCCCTCCATAACCGCATTTTGGAACGATTGATTTAAATATCCAAGTGAAACTCTGCTTTCATACTGCACTCCGCTTCCAATAGGGAGCGGCTCTATGGACAACCCGACAGAAGCCCAGAAAGGATTTGGCGGGACTTCTATGTGGATGGTATATTCTGCTTTTCTAAGCGGTCTTTCCATATATATAACAGTAGGCTCTTTTATTTCTGCCTCCACATGATATTTTTCCTCAAGGATGGCACAAATGACTTCCATCTGCACATTCCCCAAAAAAGAAAGTATAATCTCATGCGTTGTAGTATCCACATAATATTTTAAAAGAGGGTCGCCATCTGAAATTTCTGTAAGTGCCCCAAGCAATATTTCCCGCTGTTCAGATTTCTTTACTGCAATCGTTGTTTGGAGCATAGGGAGAGGATTTTCAATAAATTTTCTCTGCGGCAACAGCATTTCGTTCCCCAAAATACTGTTTAGCTGCAAAACATCATTTGGTAAAATTACAATATCACCAGAGCAGGCTGTATCGGATGAATATAATTCACCGTTTGTCGGAACACACATCTCTGTGATTTTTATTTTCTCTTTTTCAGATATTTTAATAACATCCCTCAAATGCAATGTTCCGCTATATATACGCACATAAACAAAACGCCGCCTTTTCTCTGAATATTCAATCTTAAAAACCTGCCCGCATAGTTCAGATTGACCTTCAGGCGTTGATGAATAAAACTTACTGGCAATCACTTCTATAAGCTGCCGAATCCCCAGATTGTTTTTAGCACTTCCGTGATAAACGGGAAATAACGTTCCGTTTTGGAATCTCCTGTTTTCTTCCTGTTCCAGTTCTGACATTTTAAACGGTTTCCCTGACATATATTTCTCTAATAGTTCATCGTTTCCCATAATTACCGCATCCCACTGTTCCATATCGTCATTGTCCGTTACATTTATATGGGGATGCTGCCCAACCTTTTGCTTCACTATAATTTCCGAAGAAAGCTTTGCTTTCATTTCTTGATATACCATTGGCAAATCAATCCCCTCTTGGTCAATTTTATTGATGAAAAAAATTGTCGGAATCTTCATTGTCTGTAGTGCATGAAACAGTATACGGGTCTGTGCCTGTATGCCATCCTTTGCAGAAACTAATAATACTGCTCCGTCTAATACGGATAAAGAACGGTATACTTCCGCCAAAAAATCCATATGGCCTGGCGTATCTATAATGTTGACTTTTACATCCTCCCACTGAAAAGATGTCACTGCTGTCTGGATAGTGATTCCCCTTTGACGCTCCAAATTCATTGTATCTGTCCTTGTTGTGCCTTTATCTACGCTCCCTGGTTCTGCAATTGCACCACTGGTATACAATAAACTCTCCGTTAATGTTGTCTTTCCTGCGTCAACGTGAGCCAGAATGCCTAAGTTAATTATTTTCATGTGATTTTCCTCCTATCAACACCCAAAAAAGGGCATAAAAATACCCAGTGATAAATACTCCTATCACTGGGTAAATAACTCCAATAGCCCCAAAACACTTATATGTTTTCGGGCATATAAAATTACATGATAAAAGTATTCTTAAACTGGGTACAAAAAACTAAGCCCCATATTAAAAGTGAAACGGGACTGCTACTTTTTGTTCCCACTATCAAATTGACAGTTTATTTAAGAATACCTTGCCGCATATTTATTAACTCCTTGTATAATACTGAATCTAATTATATTCCTTAACCCTTTATTTGTCAAGCTGACAAACTAAAGCAGAAAAAGCGGCAGGATTTCCCCCTGCCACTAATCATCTGTTTATGCAAAAATAATTTCCTTTTCCACAATCTCCCTCGCACAAGCCCTTATGTTATTGAGGCATGCTGGCTTTTATGTCCTCCAGCGTGTAACGGTTCTCTGACAGCTTATAGGCTTTTACTGGGAAATCTACACCCAGCTTCGACTGACTCCCCACACACCGGAAACCTTGATAAATTCCGGTTATATCCGGGCTGTCCGGACGGATAGAGCTGGTATCATTCCATAGCCGCCGAATAAAGGCTTCTTTCAGCTCCGCAAGCACTTCTTCCCGGTTTCGATACAACTGAACCGGCTCCTGCAAGAAATAGTAAAGATGTACCCCCTTGCCGGAGCTGACAAGATAAGTCGGACGAAGCTGCACACCATTCCCAAACTGCTTCAACAGGTTCTTTAACTGCTGTTTGCCTACATAATCCACGTCCACCACCACCGCAAACAGCTCATGAGCGTTCTCTTTCGTGTGTGACTTTCCGTAAAAACTAATAGGCGGTATCAGCCCAAACCTATCTCCTATGACCTTATCCAGCATTTTCAGACTATCATCAATTACCCACTGCCGGGTTCTTCCTTTGCCAGACGGTCTAATCTGTGTCGCTATAATATTACCTTTTCCGTCCTCCGGCTCTTGCTGGAGACTGCCAGCCGGAAACAACTCCCGATAGAAATCATGAGGACTTACTTCCGGGTATCCCCTCTCCAGCATAAGAGCTTCTTTCTCCCGATAAGCAGACTTCCACTCATACCCTCTTTTATCTCTCCTTTTGGTGTATTTTGCCATAGTCTTTTACACCTCACTCCCTCTCGCCTTGACCGCTAATCTTATCAATAGGTTTTTGCACCTTTTTCTCTCAAGTATAAGGGAGTGCCTTTTTGGTGTCAATACCTACACCTCACTCCCTCTCGCCTTGACCGCTAATCTTATCACTACAGTATTTTACCTTTTTCTTCGTACCGACAAACTAGAATTATTAGTTTATAGCGATACTAAAATCATCTTCTGTATATGTACTCATTGCATTTTTGAAAAAAGTAATATCGTCATCAGAAACACCCATTACATATATTTCTGTGCCATAATGAGCACTGCAAAATCTACGCTGTCCACTATCAACATTGATTGTGAAATATTTTGTCATTTTGTTGTATATGCTTTTGTCTTGTGGATTTTCTGATAATAGTTCTGTTAAAAATTCTTTTGTAACTATGCCTTTAATAGAGACTTCATAATTAGCTTCCGTAAGATTTCCGTATTGTAATGCTTGTTGTATTTCTTCACTTTCTTCTTTCCAACATCTTATTTCCAAACTATTACCAACATTGACAAAATATTTCACAAGTTCTTGCCACCAGTGTGAAGATATATGAGAGTCTATCATCTGCAACCTAATTTCGCCCATACAATCGCACTCCTCTGCCAAATTCTAATTTAATAGCGCAAAAGGAAATATATGACATACACCCAACTAAGTAATCCATGAAAAATCGCCCAGCCGACAGACTTCCACGTTGTATAACTAATAACCATAGCTAATGCACTTCCAAAAGTTATTCCTGATTTTACCGTTTTCTTGACAGTCATTGATTTATTATCTTCCATGTCTACATCCTTTATGCTTTTCTCTTTTTTTCATTCTATCACAAGCTCACCATTAATCATCATTTTTTTTGATATTTTTTCTTTTCCCCCACTGTAAAACAGCCTCTGAGCGTTTCGTTATATAGAGGGGTACACATACAGAGCAAGATCCACCCATGTTTAACAGTATTGCCATTTAGCATCCTGTTCACCTATGGGTTTTATCTTGATGGGGATCTCCCCATACCCTCTTCATAACAGACGTTTCACTTGTCTGTTGGTTCCACCTAAAGGTGTTCACAGCACTACTTCTAATATCGGAAGGGACAGCCGATATTAAAATACGTGACTCCCGGTGGGAGGAATAGTCGTAGCGAAAGGAGGAATATGAGAACAGAAAACAAAGATAAAGAACTAAATCACAGACATTTTGTTGCAGTACGACTGACAGATGTCGAACTCAATTTGCTGGATCAAGGAGCTGCTTGTTTTTCAATCTCACGATCTGAATATCTGAGGAAACTTCTATTGGAAAAGCAAATCCATCATCAGATTGAAGTTGTTGCAGACATGAATGATCTCAGAAAACTGGTCAGTGAATATGGAAAGATCGGATCGAATCTCAATCAGATCGCCAAGCATTTTAACAGTGGTGGCAGTCAATCTCGTGCTATAGAAAATGAAATCCATCAGTGCATCACGGACTTATTCCTATTGAGAAAAGAGGTACTGAAACTGGCAGGTGGTATGAATGGCAATCGTAAAACACATTAAAAGCAGAAATGCAAATTACTCGGCTGCTATCAATTACCTTCTGTTTGAACATGATGAAAAAACCGGGAAAAAGATTGTAGATGAATCCGGACGAAGCATCCTACGAAAAGAGTTTTATATGGATGGACTGAACTGTGATCCGATGTCTTTTGACAAGGAATGTGAACTGACAAATGCTCATTTTCACAAAAATAAGAAACGTGAAGATATCAAAAGTCACCACTACATTATCAGCTACGATCCAGCCGATGTTACAGAAAACGGTCTTACCGGAGAGAGAGCACAGGCAATCAGTTTGGACCTTGCAAAGCAGATGTTTCCCGGATATCAGGCACTGGTGGTTACGCATACTGATGGTCACAATGAATCCGGAAATATCCATACTCATATCGTCATCAACAGTGTGCGAAAGACTGCAGTGGAAAGGCGGCCTTATATGGATAAACCACATGAGGAAGCCGCCGGTTACAAGCATCGATCCACTGATAAATTCATGAACACTTTTAAGAAAACCGTCATGGATCGGTGCCAACAGGAAGGACTTCACCAAATAGATCTTCTTGCACCGGCTGAGAAAAAAATCACTCAGAAAGAGTATATGGCACAGAAACATGGCCAACAAAAACTGGATGAGATCAATCAGAAAATCATCGAAGATGGTCTCAAGCCAACATCCACCGTGTTCCTTACACAGAAAGAATATTTGCGAAATACAATTGATGAATGTGCTGCCACATCCAATAGTTTTGATGAATTCCAATCCAAACTTCTGGAACAATTTCAAATCTCTGTGATTGAGCATCGTGGCAGATACAGCTATCTTCATCCTGATCGACAGAAGCGGATTACTGAACGTGCACTGGGAACACGATATGGAAAAGAATACCTGGAACAGACCTTCTTACGCAAGGATCCATTGGCCATTCTCTACATCAGATCTCACCTGCGCCTGGTTGTAAATCTCCAGACAAATGTGAAAGCAATGCGGAGCCCGGCTTATGCTCATCGGGTAAAACTTTCTAACCTGCAGCAAATGGCAAATACCATTATCTATGTGCAGGAACATGGATTTGATACGCAGTCAGATCTGAAAAACACACTGCTTGCCTCAAAGCAGGAACTAAAAGAAATGCAGACACAGGTTGCTCAGCATCGTTCCGATCTAAGGATCCTCAACAATCAGATCCGTTATACCGGACAGTACTATGCAAATAAGGAAGTTTATTCCCAGTTTTCAAAAGCAAAGTACAAAGGAAAGTACCGGAAAGAACATGCGAAGGAAATTCAGAAATATGAAGAAGCCAGAGATTGGCTGAGATCCTTTTATCAGGATGGAAAGATGACAAGCCTAAAAACTCTGACTTTACAAAAAGAAAAACTGCAACAGCAGATAGCTTCCGAAGAAGAAGCAATAAGCAGCTTGAAAGAAAAATTAAAAGATCTGGATACTGCCGATCAGAATGTTGATGCCATTCTTCAGATGCAGATTCCGGAACCAGTGAGATCAAAAACCAAAGATCTCGAACGATAACTATCACAAAACAAAGGAGGAACTATCACATGACACAAGAAGAATTTAATGTTGTATTTGAACTTCAGATGAGAAAATGTGCTGATATTCTGGCACATAAAAAGAAAGAATATACCGGTGACAATATTGACCGCCTTAGTGCATTCAAGATTGCTGCCGCTTTACAGAACTGTGATTCCAAAGCAGCACTAGCCGGTATGATGTCGAAACATGTCGTATCCCTTTACGATATGTGTTATTCCACTCTGTTACATTTTGACATGGAACAGTGGGATGAAAAAATCACAGACTGCATCAATTATCTGATCCTTTTAAAAGCTCTGGTAAAGGAGGAACAGGCCTATGGATCACATTGAAACAGCTATCTTAAACTGCTATGGGATCCGGGAAGCAGAACAGAATATGGTCTTTGCTGCCAGACTCACACAACACGGTCATACGATCCAGAACATGGCAGATCTGATGGATCTTTACCGTCAATCCTACAGTCAGAAGACTGTAGAAAACATTGCAGGGCTTCCGCATCCAACCGTGCAGAAATTCATGGTCATTACCGTAGCTGTTGTTGGTGCAAGCAGACGCTTCCTGGCACAGATCACAAGACATCAGAACGAAGTAAAGTACATGAGTGCATCTCTGCAGTACAGCAATTATTCCGGTCATGCTGCATTTGCTATTCCATATGGAATCATGAAAGCAGATAAAGAAATCCAGGATATTTACAAGAAAAGCTGTCAGTCAGATCTGGATCATTATGCAGAGCTTTGTGCCTTAGGCATTGATCATGATTCAGCCGGATACGCCACACCTCAGGGACTTCGAAACGTACTGATCATCAGCGCGACACCTTACCAGTGGAAGCATATGATTGGCCAAAGAACCTGCCGAAGAAATACGGATGAAACAAGGATTGTGATGCTACAGATCTGGCAAAGATTGTACAAATTAAGCCCAATCCTTTTTGCACCGGATCTTACCGGTCCATTCTGTCAGAGAGGAAGCTGCATGGAAAAACAGATGTCCTGCCAGAATCCTATTTCAAAGCTTTGGATACCGTCAGATATCTTAAAAGCAGATTATCCATTGCTCATCAGGAAGGAGGTGAGCAGCCATAAAGATTAAACTGATTGACTTTGGTCTGAAAGCAGATCATCATCCCTTCCGGCCACATGAAAATGATGCCGGTGCGGATGTATTCATGCCTTATGATTGCGTATTAAAGCCAGGCGAAGTTGCGAGAATTCCGCTTGGATTTGGTCTCATCATCCCGGATGGATTTGCCGGATATGTCTTTCCACGAAGCAGCATGGCTGCAAAAGGACTGGTATGCGAACTTCCACCGATTGACTCCGGTTACCGTGGTGAGATCCATGCCATTATCAGCAACGTGAGCACATCTTCTCAGATCATTCATAAAGACACACGCGTCGGTCAGCTGGTGATCACACCGGTTGTGATTGCAGACTTTGTCCTGGATCTCGGTGAAGAACGAGGAACTGGGGCTTTTGGAAGCACAGGAGAATAATACTATGATTACATTTGGAAGAAAATTAAAACACTTAAGACAGAAAAATCATCTCACCCAGAAAGAACTTGGCATGGCTGTTGGATTTCCCGACAGCTGTGCTGATGTCCGGATTGCTCAGTATGAAAGCGATGTCCGAACACCAAAAGAGGATCTTATGAAAATCTTTGCATCAACACTCGGTGTTCCGGTTGAACTCTTTACTGTACCGGTACTCTCAGAACCTAGGGAATATGAGGCGGCGGAGTATTGGAGGTATGAGTTAGGGGCGGAACTAGATTAATTGTCATAATACTGATATGAGGCAACGGATTTTCCGCTGCCTCGCTTTTATCATTTTGAGGGTAATTGAAAATATCCTCCTGTGTTGAGCAATCCTCTTTTTCTGCGCTTTATCTGCATATCTATATATTTCATTTTATTTCTGTTCCATCGATAAAAAGCACATATTTATCCGGATTATGAACAATATCATAATCTTTTCCATATTCAATCGGTCTAAATTCTATCTGCATAATGGATTTTCCATTTTCGATATCTTCTTTCCAAGAATATACGGTCATATCAAGGCTGGTTGCATATCCATGATCTGTAGAAAATTTTATTGAATGAAATGAATTCTCTTTGTACATTTTTAAAAGCAGTCTTGTAAATGCTTCTTTATCAGAAATATTTTTTCTGTTAGCAACTACTGTAAGATTCTCATCTCTATTCATAGAAAAACTGCCAACTACATCTGGCTCACCTTCTTTATGCTTTAATAAGCTTTTCCCAATTATCATTCCAACAATAATCGAAAAAACGATAGCAACAAATACAAGTGTTATATTTTTTTTCTTCATTTTATCAAGTTCCTTAGAATTATATATAAGTCTTTAGAACTACTATATCATATTTTCACGTTAAACCAAATAAAAAAGAAGAGCAATAAGCCCTTCCATCTTCTTATTCACGTATTTATTCCACCAATGCTCTCACTGCATTGATAATTCTCTGTTGCTTTTCTTTAGGTAGTTTCTCTATCATTTCAGATAATTCATTCGTAACGCCGCTAACCGAATGTGTCACAACATCAATCAATAGTGTATCTGCTGAAACATCTAATGCATTTGCAATCGCAATAAAAGTATCAAGTTTTGTTACTTTCAGTCCTCTCTCTATAACACTTACATGAGTTGGACTCAAGTTTACCAATGCTGCCAATTCTTCTTGTGTAAGATTCTTAGCTTCCCTTGCAGCTTTTATTCTCTGACCAACCGCCTTTAAATCCATTGTGACACCTCCTTTAGAACGATAATTCGGTCTAAAATTAGTATAACGATTGATCTTTAAAACATACAGAATCTACAGATTGTCAACTTGTTCTTTAGAACTATTTTAAATTAAAAAGGCCCAAAAGGGCACTTTCCCTTTTGAGCCTATACACTTTATCAGCTAACGTATTTTGCTTTCATTTTTTCTCATGGTCATGAGGCCTTTTTCTCTTAAATCGCATTCTATGAATCCTTCGATTGCTCTTTCTGTTCTTCAATAATTCGTTCGGTTGCTTTATGAATTCTATCCTTGGAATAGGGTGGTCTTAAATTCAATGATAACCGCCCTTTTTTAATCATATACGTTTCACTACCATCCTCCGAAGATCCTTTCAACCAGCAATCATCCGGATACTTCTCCGCAAAAGACCTCAACCGTTTCTGCAAGTTCTGATTGAAGGTATACACATCATAGAATCCATCATCTTCATTAGTCAGAATAATCGTTTCTTTTTCACACTTTAACCTTCGCATATTCTATCCCCGCTTTCTTTCCATTTCCTGATCCAGGTACTTTGGTATCGGCTTTCCGGACCGGCGAGCAATGGCAATCTGTTTCTGATGCAGTCGTTTGATTACGGACCTTCGTTTCTTAGGTTTATTATTTTGTTGATTTCGGGACGTCTGTTTGTTATTGCGTGCATCAGAAATTTTTTCCAGGTTCTTCTTCTGATTATTCACCAGACCGTCCACCATATCATAGTTAGCTTCTGTACCAGATTCTCTGCTTCGTTCATAAGTGCCGTTCTGGTAGAATTTCTGGTAATGTTCCAGACGGATTTTACCATCTTGTTTTAGCTGTTCGACCGGATTTAGCGGTACCTGCTGTTGGATGTAATCATGAATCTTTTGTTTTGTCTTTTCATCGAATTTCTTACATTCTTCGACAACCATTTTTCCATAAGCATCCAGGATAACACCCTGGGCCTGATCTCGGTATACCTGATGTTCCATCAAATAAAACTGTTTTCCATCTATAATGACGGTGTCTGTTGCAATCCAGTTCCCCTTTTTCCCATCAATCTGATAATTCTCAGTTTCCATAGTGATCAGTGCACCGGATGTGTTGATACGAATAAATCCGGCCAGATACTGTGGATAGTTCTCATCTACATAGTAGCAGCTGATTTCTCCATTCTTGTTCAATACGAGCACGTCACTGACTTCGCATTGATTTTTCGTCCGTTTCCAGATGTCAGCGACTTTTTCATTTTCCTGCATTTCATGAATCGAGATTAATCGGTAATTTTCGACAGTAATCGACACATTCTGCTGTCTTGCCTCTTGATATGGCAGATGCCACAGTGCTTTTCCTGCTGTCTGCTGATCTACTCGGTAGACTGCAAATTGATTAAGCTTCATAGGCATCGTCCTCCAAGTTATTCAGATAATAATTCAGATCCAGAGAATAGTAGTATTTGTCTTCGATCTGCTGTAATTTTCCAACTGTAGAATTGATGATCTCAATTATTTCATCATTCTCAGGATCACTTTCTTCCTGTTCCAAAACTTCCAAAGCTTCTTTCAGTGTTTGGATTGTTTCTTCCTTTGTGTGCTGCTGGAAGATAGCAGTAATAGTCAGTTCGTTTTCTTCCAGGTTTACATTTCTCATAGGCTCATTTCCCCCCTTTTCTTTTTCGGTATTGGTTTCATCTGTATATTCAGCTCCTTCTCGTTTTTTTCTTCGCTTATATTTTTTTCGTTATCCACTTTCTTATTGGATTCCAGAGGATTTTCCACATTTGGATGTCTTTCTTCCAAGTATTTTTCCACACGACTGATTACATTTTGCACATAAGAATTTTCTCTAAATCCAGGAATCGAATTCAAAAATTCTTTCTGTATTTTTCCTTCAATCATCAGACTCTGCATTCCTTCATAATCACTTCCGTCTTTCAGATCAAAGCCAACACATTTCAGTCCATGCATACGTTCTGATGGGATTTTCTCATAAGCTTCCAAGGCTTCTGGTAATGTCAGGTCATAATGTACTTCACCCATTACAGGAAATTCAGCACATTCAGCCGCATAAAAGCTGATACATGTAAGATCATTTTCATAATCCACATTTTCTATTTCCGGGACAATATCGAGTATTTTTTCTCTTTGTGCTGCAAAGTCTGGAAGTTCTGCAAATCCAAATCGATCCACGTAATATGCCTGCATATCCCCACCACGGTTTGTAATGATAACATCACTGACCGACATAGAATGTGCTTTATAATCTGCCGGTGGATTATCGTTGAACATAGCGTACAAATCATCCAGCTTTTCATTTTCATGTAATCTGCCAGAATAGACACATTTATAATTTTCTGCATCGATTGTAATTCCATCTTCTTTGACCATTGCCATATTCATAAATAAATGTTGTTTTCCCGGTGTGTCTTCATCCACATGATAAATCGCATAGAGGTCACCATTACCTCTGAACATTTCTTCCTCTAGGGTATAATCATACTTAAATGGGTACATAGCCCGATCAATTCTCTCCGAAACATCCGTCCCTTCTGCAATCGTATCTTCCAGCCAGTCTTTGATATCTCCCCATGATTCAAACTGCAAATACCCGGCAATTTCATGTGTCCCATCCGGTGCCAGTACAATATGTCCCGGTTCGCTTTCCCGATAATCATAGCGGTATCCGGCTGCTTCCAGTGCATCTACCAGAATGCCGTATTTTTCATGTAATTCTGTTTTCTGTTTTTCTTCAAGAATGATTTCCAGTT
This sequence comes from Ruminococcus sp. J1101004sp1_RTP21198st1_B9_RTP21198_201120, assembly GCF_040924245.1. Classification (NCBI taxonomy): domain Bacteria; kingdom Bacillati; phylum Bacillota; class Clostridia; order Eubacteriales; family Oscillospiraceae; genus Ruminococcus; species Ruminococcus sp. J1101004sp1_RTP21198st1_B9_RTP21198_201120. The sequence continues at coordinate 18,686 of NZ_JBCOMI010000029.1, forward strand.
CTTCTGTAAGCTGATCGATCATTTCACCGGCTGTCTTGCGGATCACATCCATAGATGCTTTCATTTCCTTCATTTCCCGGCTGCTGCTCCACCCTGCAATATAAGGAAAACTGTAATCCGATGTATCCAAACCAAAGGAAGAACACACACAGTAAGCAACAGATTCTGCTTCAACCTCTTTTGTCAGACGGTCTTTTTCTACACCCAGGCTTTCCATGATTTCCTTGTCATGCAGTTTAGCATGGACAGTTTCATGAATAGCAGTCTTTAAGGTCTGGCTTTCACTGAGTCCTTTTTTGATCACGATTTCCTTATCTGCATTGTGATAATATCCATTGGCATTGCCATCGATCTCATCGAATCGTATCGGCACTGGGGATATTTTCTGAATAGCCTGCATGAAAGAATCAAAATCCTGTACAGCTGCAGTCAGTAATTCCGGTGCCAGTGTCTGGATTGGTTCCCCGGATGTCTGAGCAATATCAAAGACGGTAACTGCTTTAAAATGCGGAACTGTAACTTCCACCTGTTCAGTCTTAGGTTTTCCATCGGTTCCCATGATCGGTCGCTGATTTTCATCCAGAACCTCTTTTTCCTTCATTTTCTTATATGGTGCCGGTGCAATGATTGTAATTCCTTTTTCGCCTTTCATGACCTGTCTACCCATGGACTGCCAGTTTTTGTAGCTGGTAACAAGTGTGGCATCCGGTCGCTGCATGGCGATCAGCATTGTATTATTAAAGGAATAATTGTGAAACTTTGCCATGGTTTTAAGAAATTCCTGATAGCGGTTACTTGTAAAAAGTTCTTCCACACCGGATTCCAGTGACTGCATAATGCTGTCCATATCTTTTCCCTGAACCGGTAATGGAATTGTTGCTGTCTGCACTGTTGGAATATCTCTTACGTCACCCTTTTCTTTTGTATCTGTTACTTCTTCATAGGGTGCGGTGGCTTCAGTCACCATTCCTTTAGTCAGATCAATATCTTCAACACGAGTAGAAAAACGAACCCTGCTATCTGGAAATTCTCCTTTATCTCGAAAGGAATAGTAATTCCCATTCCGTCCTGTAATGATGTGATCAACCAATGAAATCCCCATCAATTCCCCTAATTCCTGCATTCTTGCTGTAGTCTGGATATCCGATGTAGATGGTGTCAGATTTCCGGACGGATGATTATGAATGAGCATCATTGAATGAGCATTCGAAAGAATTGCACTCTTAAATATTTCTCTTGGATTAATTAATGCTTCATTCAGCGATCCTACAGATACGATATTCATATTGATCGGTGTTAAATCTGCCTGTAAATTAACAATACAAAAGAGTTCCCGATCCATCTGGGAAAGAAATTCATTCATAACACGAATTGCTACATCTGGATTATTCATAGGTTCATTACTATAAAGTGGTGGCTGTTCCACCATACGAATTGCTACCTGTTCTAATTTATCTGCCATCAGCAACACCTCCAATCGGCACATTTATAATAAATTCCTGATCATGTAACGTCTCAATTTGCTTCTTCAATTTTTTAAACGAAAATGTGTGTGATAATCTTTTTCGATACTGGCTGTATCTTAAGCTTGTATTTGTTTTAATGTTCTCTTTCGTCATAATCTTCTCCTTTTCAAAATGCCCCACGACATTTCCTTATGCCGCAGGGCGTTTGCTCATTTAACGGGTTTCATGCTTGATATTAGAGTTCCATATCGTGCTTCTTTGTTTTCGGTTTCTGATCCGGCTGTTCTTTTCCTGCTTTCTCTGTTTTTGCAGCCTGCGCTTCTTTTTCTTTCTGACGTTCTGTAAATCTGTCGGCTTTTTCAAAGACGTGATCCTTTGTGTCAAAGTGATATACATCATTGGTAAGGCGTTCTGCTGGTGCTACCTGAGTCGCATTGACTTCTTTTACCATATCTCTTAACATTTCTGCATCCACTTGCCCGTCATCTGGCAAGACCAGCATTTCATGGATGGATGATGGCAAAATGAAGAAATCATTTCCAAGAAGTTCCCCCATGCTATCCATGAATTCCGGATAAAAGATCACACCGGCTCCATCAATTCTGTCTGTATTCGTAACAACAAAGAATGTCGGCATCTCGCTTGATTCCTGCAATGTTTCCTGCAGCATTTCACGTTCATCCGGTGTCAGCATGAGAATATTTTTCTGGTACATTTCATCTATCAATGCACCTATACTTGATACCTCCGGAGCCATGACACGCGGTGAACTTTTCATCGCATCTTCATGAAGCTGTTCTGCAGAGATTCCATACTGTTCAAGCAGATCATTCTTGATAAACATGGAACTTAATCCATCCTGATCCTTGCCTACTGCCACATGATAGGTGATTGCGAGATCTTCCTTCAGATGGTGTGGCGCATTTTCGAGGACTTCCTTATTTGCTTCGGCTGATGATACACGGATAAACAGCTTGTCCTTCACATCTTCATAATTTAAAATGGATTTCAGATCAACCTGTATCGGTGCCTCAATGACTATATCTGCAATCTTTCTACATACAGTTTCCATTGTTACGCCAGGCTGTGCTTTATATGCTTCATACAGTTGGTTAAGATTAATTGTTGGAGTAAGCATCTCCCCTTCTTTTCTCACCATCAATCCCGTATAGGCACGGTTCAGTTTCTGACACTCCATCGTTGACACCTCGGCATTCTCATAATCCTTCGGTAAAAAGAGTCTGATATTGTCCTTTACTTCATTTACAAATTCATTAAAATTCATTCTTCGTTTCCTCCTCTAATCTGTTTTCTTATTTCTTTTTGCTTTTGTTTTTTGGTTTCTTTTTGGGAAAGGATAAAGAAAAATTCACCCTTCCGGTTTCATCTGCATCCATATGAAGATCTGCCTCAAAGTACATATTCTTCTTTCTGGAATACAGGTCTTTTACATGCACACATCCACTTTTCAGAAGTTCTGCAGCCATCTTTTTATCCATGGTTTTTTCCATGCTCTGCAGATAGCGGTTATCTTTCCAGAGAGCAAAGTGACAATCGTGGTTGCTACAATAGAAGTTGGTTTTGCTTTCATATACCAGGCTTCCACATACCGGACATGTTCCAATGCTTTCTCTGGTCTGAAATCTTCTTGTTTCTTCTTCGGAAATCGCATCGCATCCATTCAGCATCATGGTCAGCATGTTTTTGATCCCGGTCATAAACTGTTCCGGTGCAATCTCTCCATGCTCCATCAAGAGCAGCTGATTTTCCCATTCTGCAGTCATACTTGCAGATTTCAGAAAGTCTGGCAGGATCTCCACAAGGACTTTTCCATCATCTGTTGGAAGGATCTGTTTCCCTTTTCGGGTGGCATACTGGGAATAGATCAGTTTTTCGATGATACCGGCTCTTGTTGCCGGAGTTCCTAATCCTTTCTTTTCTGTGTCTTCATCGAATTCCTTATTTCCAGCAGTTTCCATTGCTGCAAGGAGAGTATCTTCACTGTATGGTTTTGGTGGCGATGTAAAATGTTCTGTCTTTTCTGCAGCTACAGCATAGAAAGTCTGTCCCTGGGTTACTTTCGGCATCCTCTCTTTCATTTCCTGATCCGGATCTACGATTGCCATGCGATCCTTATTCTTGAAGCAGTTTTCAAAGAGTTTCCATCCATCCTGCAACACAGTTCTTCCTTTTGCTTTGAAGATTTCTCCCTGGCATTCCACTTCAATCTCTGTTTCCTGGTAAATGTGATCCTTACTCATTGCCATGACCGTATGGACTGCAATCAGGAAAAGAATCTTTTCTTCCCAGGATTTCAATTCATCCAGATGGCAGGATGCAAGTTCCATCGTTGGAATGATTGCATGGTGATCTGTCACCTTGCTGTTATTCATGACTTTCTTCACATCTGGCTGCTCCGGCTGATCAAACGGACCTGTCAGTTGATATTTCTCATAAATCTGACGAACCACATTTCTTGCTGTCTGCTCCATATCTTCGGTCAGATACTGGCTGTCCGTTCTTGGATAAGTGATCAGTTTCTTTTCATACAGGCTCTGAGCGGTATCCAGTGTCTGTTTGGCTGTCATTCCGTAGATACGGTTTGCTTCTCTCTGCAGTGTGGTCAGATCATAAAGCTTTGGTGCTTTTACTTTCTTTTCCGTTTCTTTTACTGCTGTGACAATAGCTTCACTTCCCTGGCATCTACTTCTTAACTGTTCCGCCTCATCCGGATCAAAGATTTTTGGCTTTACAGCCGGAATTCCATCACAATCGAGTTCCACATTGAAATACTTTTCTTTCTGGAAATTGCTGATCTGTCCGGCACGTTCCACCAACATGGCAAGTGTCGGTGTCTGAACCCTTCCAACGGTCAGCTTTTTGAAGTACTTTGTGGTGTAAGCTCTGGTTGCATTCATTCCTACCAGCCAGTCAGCCTGAGAACGGCATACAGCAGCTTCGGCCAGATGTCGGTATTCCTCTGCGGATCTCAGATGCTGCATTCCATCAAGGATTGCTGAATCTTCCAGAGAACTGATCCATAATCGTTTCACCGGCTTTTTACTTCCGGATAAGTCATAGACATGTTTGAAGATTAATTCTCCTTCACGTCCGGCATCACAGGCATTTACGACGTATTCAATTTCCGGACTGTTGAGCAGTCTTTTTAAGATATAGAACTGATCTTTCTTATCTTCTGAGACTGTAACTTTCCAGTCTTTCGGGATGATCGGGAGATCTTCATATCTCCACTGGTTAAATTTCTCATCGTAAGCATCCGGTGAAACATATTCGGCCAGATGTCCGAAGCACCAGCTGACCATACAGTCGGTTCCTTGTAAATATCCGTCTTCTCGTTCCTGTGCTCCAATCACTTCTGCGATTGCTCTTGATACACTTGGTTTTTCTGCAATTACTAAATACATGATGTATTACCTCCTTCATATAACGAAACGGAGAGAGCATGTTTTACAGCCCCCTCCACTAAAAAAGTTTATTTATTTTTCATTTTCTTCAAAATCTTCGTCTTCAGACTCTTCCTCATCCGGAACTTCTTCCAGTCCACCTGTTTCCAAACCTTCCGGCTGATCATCCTCATCTTCCTCTTTTTTAGGTTTATAGATCTTGAAGTAGTAGTAAGCTGCCACACCGCCGAGAGCCAAAATCAGGATTGTTGCCATTGCACCCATATTGGTTTTTGCAGATGCTGTTTTCTCCGGATCAATGGTAGCTTCCTTGTCTACATCCTCATTATTTGTTTCATCCAGCACTACCTTTGATTTATCTGGCTGTGGTGTTACGACAGTAGCAGTGCTGTCTTTATCCAGAAATTCGGACAGATCATTCTCATCAATCTGGGATAACATATAGACATTCTGTGATGTGGCACTACGGTCGATCACGATATAGAAAGTGTTGTTATTCTTCGTTGTAACCGTAAGAAATTCCTTTGTGGAATCATCGGTAATGTCATCCTTGACTTCACCATTGCCAGGTGTCGTAAATGCAGTTCCCTTGTCTGTTCCATCTTCCGGCAGCACCTCGTTTGTGTTTGTCGCCTCGTCCTTTTTCTCTTCTTTGTCTGTTGACTGTTCCGTCTGAGTTGTCTCTACTTTGGATGCCTCTGCCGATTCATCCACATAGGCAAATGCTGTGGTTGATGCTGTAAAAAGCATCATGACTCCCAACAGCAGTCCTGCCATTTTCTTATTCATTTTCTTCCATTTCACCATTCTGATATTCCTCCTTATTTTCTTCTGTGAATACAAAGGAGCCTGAACCTTCATCGTCAGACTCCCTGCTTACCTGAAATTTAACTTTTCCACTCTGGATACCATCCAAAAGATCATATAACTGATCATTATCCATCTTCATACCACGGATGCACCTGATCATCTCATTGTCCTCTTCCTGCTTTAATGCAGCCTGGACACCCCTAAGATATTGCTGCAGATCCGCGATCTTTTTCTCTGTCTTGGCAATCTCATCCAGATATTTTTTAATCTTTTTATTCAAACTTTCACCTCCCTTCGTTCACCCCTTTATGGCAGTCTTCCAAAGCACATGAAATGTTGCTGCCAGTAGGATGTGCTGATATTTGAGTAATGGATCGGATCCCCGCAATGGATCATCATATTGTTACTGACATAGATACCCACATGGCTTGCACCGGATGTGTTATACGTTCCCTGGAAGAAGATCAGATCTCCTGGTTTTGCTTCTTGCGGTGATACATAAGTACATACGCCTCTTAATCCATCTGCGGTCAATCGTCCATAGTTCCAGCCATTACCACAGTGGTTAATGACATAAGATACGAATCCTGAGCAGTCAAATCCGGACGGAGAGTAACCACCCCATACATAAGGTACTCCCAGATATTTTTCCGCTTCTCGGATCATCCGGGCAAATTCTTCATCCTGCAGTGCTTCCGGTGGAATCTCATAGCTCATTCCATTACCGCCTGATCCACTGGTCACATTGTTTACATCCCACAGATAATTTCTGTTTCCATAGGTCGTATTTAACGCATTGTAAATAATCAGCTGTTCTGCATTCAGATTGGCTCTTGCCACAGCATCAAAGCCTCCATTTGTCAGTGTCACATACAGAATCTTCTTGGTACTTGTACTGGTAACGGTTACTTCCTGACTGCCATTGTCATCTGCGATATAAGCTTCCCAGGTCTGGTGTCCATGAGCAGAGGCTGCAGCATGGTTATCATAGTAAACGTCAAACTGGACACCATATCGTGCAAAGGCTCCGGTATCCTCAACTGTGTATTCCACACCATTCATTACTACCTTAGTGCCAATCGGCACAAATGGATTGGAAGCATCTACAGCAATGGTATGGTTTGCAGTTGGATATGCACCACTGGCAGTTGGACCTCCGGACCATACACCACAACAGATTCGACAGTTACAATATCCGCTGGTCACTACCTGTCCTAATGATTCTCCGACTCGAACATTTCTGGTTTCTGTCACCGTTTCTGTTCGATCTTCTGTATTCAGATGATATTGTGCTTCAAAAAGAGATTGCAGCTCGTTTTCAACATCTGAGTACGTCCAGTCCCCGTATTTTGCGGTAAGATACGAGATAAGATGGTATGGATTATGACCAATCTCAGCAATGTTGTACTGATACTCGTCATAATTTGGATGTCTTCGTTCCATCTCATTGATCTGCTGATTCAAGGCACTTTCCAAAGCGGCATATCTGTTTTCGGCAGCATAGATATCCTCGTCTGAACTTGGATACGTTGTAATACCGATCACAGATCCAGCACCCTCAATAGAGGCACTGCAGCTCCCCAGAGATACTGCTATGACAAGAAAAAGAAGCGCAAAAATACCGATGCCTGCGAACATGGCACGATTACGCTTTATAATCTCTTTCAAGGCAATCTTTGCTTTCACCGTCATGTTCTCGACACCGGTAATGGTTGTCGCTCCACCTAGACTGCCAGCGGATTTTCCGGCTCTGGCTGCCCGGTATGCATCCTTATATCGTTTTTTCTGAAAGAAGCGGTTATAGAAATGTCTCTTTTGCTCAGCGTTCTTTACCGATTCTGCATGTTTGACTCCTTCCATACTTTCTGCAGAACCAAATTTCAGTTTCTTTTCTACAGTAGCCTCACGATAACCTCTGCGATGGGTTTTCACATCCGTTCGTTTGCTGCGGATCTGAGCATGACGTAGGCCACGTAACGCAGCTTCTGTTTCACGCTCTGCAAGTCTGGCACTTTCCACACCTGCATTTTCATCTGTTTCTTCCTCTTCGGAAGTGACTGCTTTCATGCCAGATATAACAGCTTGTGTAGCAATGTATTTCCCGGCTGTCCCTCCCGGTTTCATGCCAGCACCTTTCACCATTTGATTTCCTTCATCATCAAAAGATAATCTTCCGGCTTTTGCCTGTTCTTTGGTCATCTGTTTTTGCAGCTGCTTCTTCCGAATGGATTTCTTTTGGCTGTTCAGATTATTATCATCATCCGGGATTTTTTCATGACGATGCAGTTTCTTTCGATATCCGGATACTTTTTCTTCCGGTGTGACTTCAACTGTATCCTCAACAGCTTCCTGCCTGACAGAAGATTTCCGGATCTTTTCCATCTGCAGTCGTTTACCTTTTCCCGATTTTGAATCTTCATTCTCAGCCTTTTTCCGTTCCCGTTCAGGAACAAATTCTTCCTTATTTTCCGGTCGTCCTCGACTCCTGTGACTGATATCTTTTACACTACCATCACGAAGATTTTCTTCTGTCAGACCATCCCTGGTCATCTTTGCGACCTTTTTATCTTTGCCTTTAAATTCTTTTCCAGCTATAGGTCATCACCTCCTGGCACAACTTTTCTTTCTGTACTCATTCAGTTCCTGGCGTCCTATAATCGGGATACCAGGATAACCATCTGCCTGTGTCCTGATTGCTGGAGAGCTCGCCTGGATATGAAATACCCAGTTCAATTCACTCGGATCTCTTGGCCAGAAACCATTGATCAGCATAGCTTCCTTAAACTGATTATTGTACAGATGAATCTGGGTACGTTTATACAAAACTTCTTTCAGATCATCACTGGTAAGATGTGGATAGATCTTCTGTGCCGGATAAAAGTTCCAGAATACCCAGTCAAGGATAATGTTCTGTGTTTCCAGCGGAAGTTCATACAGATGATGATCATCATTGACTGTATGAACACGGTATCCAGCCTGTGCATTTTCCAGATTTTTCATCTGAATGTAAGGATTATCCTGGTTCCACTGCCTGATTCGAATCTTATCAATTTCCTTCATGCTTTTCCGCCTCCATTTCTTTCTCTCGTTTTTCAACTTCTTCCGGTTTTGTAGTCATCAAACTGTACAGCTTCAAGTTCTTATCGAACTTGTCCTTAAATGGAATAATTGTTGTTCCATAGAAAAGAAGTCCTTCTCCTTCCCCAGAATTCGTCACATAAGACAACTGATATGGGGAAATATTCAGCTGTTTTGCAAGGATCTGTCTGTCACCTGCAGCCTGGTTCAGCATCAGGATAAAATCACTGTTCTCAAAGATATTTTCAATTTCCCTGCTGGCAAGAAGATCTTTGATATTCTGGGTGATACCACTTGGAATACCACCCCATTTACGGAATCGCTTCCAGATTTCTACAGAATAAGCTGCTGTCTGTTCTTCTTTGAGCAGAAGGTGGAATTCATCGATATAGTACCTGGTAGATTTGATGCCACGGTTGATTGTAACTCTGTTCCATACCTGATCCTGGACGATGAGCATTCCGATTTTCTTCAGCTGCTTTCCAAGTTCCTTAATATCAAAGCAGACAATACGGTTATTCAGTTCCACATTGGTTCTATGGTTGAATACTTTCAGTGATCCATTTACATAGATTTCCAGTGCTGTTGCAATTCTCTGGGCCTGGGGTTCTTTCTGCTTTCTGAGGCAGTCATACAGGTCACCAAGGACCGGCATATTTTCCGGTTTTGGATCTGCAAAGTACTTCTGATACACCAGTGGAAGACAGCGGTCGATCACTGATTTTTCCTCTGCTTCAATACCATCCCTGCTTCCCATAATCAGCTCACATAAGGACAGGACAAAATCGGATTTTACACCAAGTGGATTGTCATCATCGGAATAATCCATATTGATATCCATCGGATTGATATAATCCTTACTGGTCGGTGAAATGTGTACGACCTGTCCGCCAAGTGCATGGACCAGTGGATAATACTCACCCTCCGGATCTCCGATGATAATGTCATCCTTCGTGACAAAGAAAGCGTTGGTGATTTCTCTTTTTGCAGCAAAGGATTTACCGGATCCAGGTGTACCAAGGATCAATCCATTCGGGTTTTTCAGCTTTTTACGATCCACCATAATCATGTTGTTGCTGAGTGCATTTAATCCGTAATATAAGGATTCTCCTGCCATAAAAAGTTCCTGTGTCGTAAACGGAACAAAGATTGCTGTACTGGTAGTCGTAAGAGCCCGCTTGATTGGGATATGATTTACTCCCAACGGAACACTGCTCATCAATCCTTCTTCCTGCTGATAATCCAGACGTTTCAGCACACAGTTATATTTCTGTGCAATACCGGCCGTCTGGAAGATGGCATTATCCAGTGCCTGTTTTGTCTTTGCAGTATTTAAAAAGAGCGCTGTTACAAGGAACATACGCTCATTTCGTGACTGCAGATCTTCTAACAGACGCTTAGCTTCTCCGCCATACGTGTTCAGATCCGATGGAATGATATCCATATCGTATCCGGCCCGGACTGCTTTTTTCTGTTCTTCGATTTTCATACGGTTGATATCCGTCACTTTGCTTTTTACCAGCTTGATTGCCTTCATCTGATCCACAGACTGGACATGCAGGTTGACGATCAGGTTCTTATCGATATCCAGAAATTCTGCCAGCATCTTATCCGTAAGCTCCGGTGCCAGGATCTGCAGATAAGAGACAGCCCCGATAGTATTTCCCATCTGGAACGTATTTCTGTCTCGGAATACAAAACTGGTCGGTGCCACATAATCCTTGGTATTGAGTCCGGTACGGATCATGGAACCATAATCAAACTGAAAGTCTGTCATGATATCCGGATTGAAAGTTTCATACAGTATCTGCAGACGTTCCACGCCATTCAGCGGATATGCCGGAACTCCAAGGATCTTGAAGTTGTTCAGGATATCTGATTCAATACGTTCCAGCTTTGGCTTTGCTTCCCGGATATTATCCGCTTCGATGGAAAAGGTGATATATTTTGACTTCACCAGACCGTTGTTTCCTTTTGCCAGCTGCTGTTTCAACATCTTTGCGTATTCCATACGGACATCATCAAAAGCATCCTCCTGTGGTCGGATCCGGATGACCTGCTCAAACTCCTTCATGCTGCTCTTATGGTTGATAAAGCTCAGCTGAAAATGGATGCTGCTGTCAAAGTAATTGAGGAAGTCACACCAGTTTTCAAAGATTGCATTTTTATCTTCATTCTGAGCCAGCTGGTAGTTGATGTCATAAAAGCGGATACACTTAGAATAAGTTTTTCCCTGTACCCTGCAGATTCCATCTCTTCCCATTTCCTTATAAGCGATCGACTGCTGGACGGACAGTTTTTTCTGCCTGCGTTTTTCCTCCTGCTTTTCTTTTTTCTTTTTCTCTTTTCTGTCTACTTTTTTGTATCCGGTATCTGCGACAGTTTTCTTATTTTTCTTTTTTCGCAACCGTTTTTCCTCCTTTCGGTTTTCCTGTATCCGGAGACTGTCTGATCTGTTCCGGATCTGTCTCATAATAGTTTTCGGTTTCATATTTTCTAATGGGTGAACGAAGAAACTTCACCCTGATCATATGCATCAGAACATCTTCCAGATGCATCCCGTCTTTTTCGTACATGGCAAATAAAAATGCCGGTAACATCAAAAGCACCATGACTGTTGCTGCATTACTGTTTCCCATCACATTACGCAAGAGGAAATAGCTTGGAATTCCCATTGCAGCACCTATCCCGATACAGATCAACTGTCTTTTGGTCAGGTTAAATGCTACTTTATTCTTTACCTTTGTTAAATCTTTCGGTACGCTGACATATGCCATGATTTTCACTCCTTCCTGTAATTTAGTGCGCGTTAAATATCGACTTACTTAAGGATGCCGTCTTAAAGAGGCTGTAACATAAGATCACTGTGTAAGCCATAACGCCAAATAATGAAGAACTCAGATTATCTGAATACTGGATACCTGCAACAAGCACTGCATAGATTGCAACGCATACCATCATCAGAAATGCCTGGAAAGCCAGGGCAAAGAGTCCTCTGAAATAATTTGTGCCGATCTGTCCCCATTCTCTGTTACTCATAGTTGCGAATGGAATCGGCGCAACTGAGGTATATAGGTAAATCTCTATCATACGTCCATACATGATCACTGTGATCAGTACAGACAAGATCTTCATACAGAAGCCGACGATAAGGGTTTCCAGCGCCAATACAACAAGTTCTCCGATTTCCATACTTTCCAGTGTTGTGGAAAGATCCGTCAATGCCGAAGAAATATCAATGGCGGTACTTCCTGTGATAACACCGGCCGCAGAATTAACTACGTGCTGGCCCACATCGAATACCGCCATTGTGATCGTAAATGTGTTACTCACCAGATACACAGCGATCCACATTTTTACGAAGTACTTGAAAAACATCCAGGTATCAATATCATGCATGTTGTTACGCTCGGTCAGCATAGAAATCAATTCGTAGCAGAGTACGAGTGTGATAATAATACCTGCGATCGGCATAATCACGGAATCTGATAGATTCTGGATCATACTGAATATGCTGCCGTTCCACCCTTGCGGGGTCTGTCCAACCTGGGTAGCGATCTCACCAGTCTTTTGATTGACATCAGTAAACATCGTGTCCAGGTTGGAAGTGATCATCCCGGTTAAGAGTTCCCTCATCCATTCCTCAATCGCATCAAAAATCTGACTGAACATGGATCTCTACTCCTTTCTCTTAACCAAATAATCCACTCAGAAGCGGGATCAGCTGTGTTCCGATCAGGATAACACCACCACCGCTCATCAGCTGCTTAATTCCCTGGGATTTTGCACCCGGGTTGTCGTTTCCATAACCTTCCATCAGGTTGATTACGCCCCAGACACCAAGGCCGGCACCGATTGCAACGACCAGTGTCTGAAGAATATTGATTGCACTGCTAAAAAAAGCCATAATCAAATGTGTGAACAAACGCTTTTTCTTATGGTCTGTAAGCGTTTGGCTCTACTCCTTTCCCTTTTATTCAGACCTTTTTTTACCTGTTTTATTTGCAAGGCGATCTTATCTTTATCTTTACTTTTTTCTCCTTTCTTCCTACTTTTAGATTTCTTTCTTGAAAAAACATAAAAAAATAGAGCATATAGATGGATTTTTCTACATGCTCTATCGCTTTTTGTTCTTTTTACAAATACTTGAAATTTTTTACTTCCTATCCAATTTTTTTGCCAGCACAAAATTAAACAAAAATGCTACTGTCACTATTAAAATACATATTATCGTAATCCACGCTGGTACTTTCATATCAAATTGAACTCTTAGCAACAAAGAAATTGCTAAAAATATACCTCCTATAATCTCTATAAAATCTAGGATCCTTTTTTGCATCATCTGAATTTTTTCCCTTTCTTTTACCCTATCAAACTTCCATATTCCATATTTTGATTGAATATCTGTGATATCTTCATCAGATATAAGTTCATCCAAAGTGACTCCAAGCTCCATTGCTAACTTTTTTGCTGTAATTAGATCTGGACATCTTGAACCGTTCTCCCATCGGCATACAGTTTGTCGTGATACGTACAGTTTATCGGCAAGTTGTTGTTGTGTATATTTTTTTTCTTCTCTGATTTTTTTAATGTTATCATTTAAAGCCATACTTCTTACCTCTCTTTCATTCATATCATATAATGATACCATTAAAAAAGAAAGAACCAGCATGGTTTTCCTATGTTTCCACTTTGGTAACATAGGAATTTTCTTAATTAATGATTTCAATTTGTCTTATTTCATCCTCTGTTACATCAATCCGAAACATCTCAAACTCTGTATCTTTTGAAAATGTCAGATTATGATTCAGATATTTTTCAACATCAAAAGCATTTTTCTTATCATAATCGGCAAGTTCCTTGTACCGTTTGTGCTTTGTGATGTCATACTTGTTGCTTAAAAACGGCCGGACTCCTCGAAGCTGTAAGATACATTTTTCTCCATCCATGACCGCCAGCTCATCTCTACTCATCAGTTCTTTTCCAGTCTTTTGATAGTTCAGTCCATAGGACCGGTTGCTGCCTCTGGTGTCGGATGTGTTGTAAAGATCAATGGTTTCCTTTCCCAGGGTTTCTGATATTTCTTTCAGTGTGGAACTTTCCTTTCCCCCCAGGAAAAGAACAGTGTCACAGTTACCTGTGATCGTCTCAGCAGCATCCTTATAGATGGTTTTCAGCTGAGATTGTGACTGCAGAATGATAGAAGCGGAAATTTCCCTGCTTCGGATCGTAGCAATCAATTTGTCGAATTTTGGGATCTGTCCGATATTGCTGAACTCATCAAGAAGCAGTCGTACATGATAGGGAAGCCTGCCGCCATGCTCATCATCCGCCTTATCACAAAGCAGGTTAAAAAGCTGGGTGTACATGATCGCTACCACAAAGTTGAATGTGTCATCTGTGTCGCTGATGATGACAAACATGGCTGTTCTCTGATCACCGATCATATCCAGTTCCATTTCGTCATACGACATAATTTCTCTTAGTTCCTGAATGTCAAATGGTGCAAGTCTGGCACCACAGGAAATCAAAATCGATTTTGCAGTTTTGCCGGCTGCAAGCTTGTACTTGCGATATTGCCTTACTGCAAAGTGTTCCGGATTTTCTGCTTCCAGTTCTTCAAACAATTCATCCACTGCATTTTTAAATTCTTCATCATCCTCCCTGGTCTCACTGGCATTGATAAATTCCAACAGAGTAGAAAAGTTCTGTTCTTCCTCTGGTGCCTCATACCAGATGTATCCGATCAGTGCAGAATACAAAAGACGTTCGGCCTTGACCCAGAAATCTTCCGTTGATTTTTCGCCTTCACCCTTGGTATTTGAAATAATGGTATTGACCAGCTTTAAGATGTCTTTTTCACTCCGGATATAATGGAACGGATTGTAATGCATGGACTTTTTAAAGTTGATCGTATTTAATACCTTGATCCGGTATCCTCCATTTACCAGCATCTTCCCGCATTCAACGATGATCGTTCCCTTCGGATCAGTGACCACATAGGACACGTGATCCGTCATCTGCATAAGATTGGGTTTTACATAGAATCTTGTCTTTCCGGATCCGGAACCACCGATGACGATCACATTCTTATTTCTGGCATACTTTGGGGCTTTTGGCCGGCTGTTCATGGTCAGACGTTCCGTTTCTGTGAGGATGACATTGTTTTCAAAGACCGGATCCATAAAGGGTTCGATGTCTTTTCTGTTTCCCCATCTTGCAGATCCATACTCCACACCTTGTCGGAACTTCTTTGCATTTTTAGAACGATAGTAGACCACCAGTTTTAATGCACCTGCAACCAGAACACCTACTGTAAGATCCTGCAAAGCGATACTTGGCAGCCAGCTTAAAAATGCCAGTCGGAAATTGACTAACATCACGCCAAGTCTCTGGACCATGCTTTCTCCCAGGCAATGCCGGTACAGCCAGGATCCTTTATCTGCTACATAGAAGATAAAGAAATATGGGAGATTTAAGATCACCAGTCGTTTGACCTGGATCTTCTGTAATTTTTCCCGGATCATCGTTCCTGACCTCTGGATTTTTGTCTCTGCTTCACACGCTGGCGGTGCTTTGCTTTTCTTTCTACAGATTTCTGCAGTTTCTTTCTGACGGATGGTTTCTTCGCCTGTTTCTTTTTCAGTTCTACTCCGGCATATTCCCGGAAAGCCGCTGTCATCACATCCACATCTTTAGCCTTAAAGAAGACCAGATATTTTGGTGGATCAGCACCGACTTCTTTTTTCAGGCTGTAATCAATCCCGTACTTTCTTGCCACACGGTCAAAGGATTTGATATTTTCATCTGTGATCTTTATGTTGGAAAGCTGTACTCCCTGTGCATTCAGTTGCTTGATGGTCTGCTTTCCATGTGGCTTTTTCTTTTCAATCTTTTTTCGGGCTTTTTCCCTTCCTTTCTCCTGAGCCCGTCCGGTCTTTTCAGCCATTTTCACCTGCGTTGTTTCCTGTTTCCTCCGGTTGTCCATTTCCAGGAACTTCCGAAGGGCTGCTTTTAGCACACTGGCAGTGATCTTGACTCCCTGGATGCTCAGGCTGATCACTTTCTGATTTACTTCTTCCTGCAATTACCCACGTCCTTTCTTTCCTTTCATTTCAGAATGAAGACGGGCAATACAATATCCGATGCATGGAACATGTTTTCCATACGGACAGCCACCACATGGTGTTGTTTTTACTGCTTTTTTCTTTTCCGGAAGCAGATAGTGGCACTGTTTCAAGCTACAGCCTTTCTTTTTGCCTCCCCACCAGTAACAGTACTTGCAGGACCATGGCTTTTCTTCGCTGTACTTTCTTCCCTCAATAGCTGCATTTGGTTCTATGATCAGATCTTTATTTGTCTTCATTCTGTTCTTCCTCTTTTCTCATGATTTCTGTCAGTTTTTTCTCTGCCTGACTTCCGGCAGCAATGAGACAATACAAAACTGTAAATATTGCCGCTGCTCCCAGAAGAGCAACAAAAATAATGATATTTCTCATGGTTTCTCCCATCTAAAAAAGCGTCCACAGATTCCTTTCGGTTTCCATGAACGCTCATTCTTATTTAATTAGTGTTTCTTTTTTCTCATAAATGCAAGGGCTCCTGTACCAGTCGCACCAATGCCGAGAAGCATAAACCACAGCCACAGATTGGTGTTATCCCCAGTCTTTGGTGAATCACTGACAGATTTTCCACCTTCCGGTGTCTTTTCTGCCGGTTTTTTCTCATCCACCATAGTTACATGCTGTACTTCACAGGTATCCTTTACTTCGAATTCCACATCTTTTGCAACCAGATAGCCATCCGGTGCCGTTTCTTCACGGAGAGTGTATTTTCCGATCGGAAGCATTTCGATGTAATGTGCTTTCTCTGTACTGGTCCAGCTTTCCACAACTTTTCCATCCTGATCAAGGATTGTGAGTTTCGCTCCCGGAAGTTCTTTTCCGGCGATATCCTGTTTGGAGATTTTCACCTTCGTTACATCATCCTTCATCTCAACTTTCTGCACATCGGCAGTATCTTTGATCGTGAACTTTACGCTTTCAGCTGTCACGTAACCATCAGCAGGTTTTGTTTCAACCAGTGTGTATTCTTTTCCGACAGTCAGCTCACGGATCACATGTGCTTCTTTACCGGAAGTCCATTCATCCACGATATTTCCATCAGCATCTACCACTTTCAGCTTACATCCTGGAAGTTCTTTTCCGGTTGTCAGACTGGATTTGGTAAATTCAACGACGGTTGGCTGATTATCAAAGGTAAAATCATAAGTGACTGTCGGCTGATCTTCACCTGCATACTCAAAGGTAAATTCCTTTACTTCATCGTTGGTTACGAATCCGTCCGGTGCATAGAGCTCTTTTACATAGTAAGTTGCTCCTATTGGAAGATCTGCAACAAATGTGATCTTTCCTTCTTCATCCGTAGATTTCAGCTCAATGATCTCATCGGCTTCGATCAGGACTTTACCTGTTGTCTCAGACTTAATGTCTTCTTTGGCAAATAATCCAAAGATAGCGCCTTCCAATGTACGGTCAGAATCTTTTTCTTTCTTAAGTACATTGACTTCTACTCTCTGGCGGTTGTTCTGCCAGTCTTTGTCATAGACTACAACTGGTGTATTCTGATCCACGTAAGTCAGATCTACATGACGAATCTCACCATCCAGTACATGACCGTAAGCAGTTCCTGTTTCTTTCACATAGTATTTACCAAGTGGAAGATTTTCCAGTTTTGCAATACCGGTTTCATCTGTCTTGATCGTTGCGATCAGTTCATCCTTTTTATAGTAATCGTCACTGACGCCATCGGCAGCCTTAATGTCTTCCTCAGCATAGACTTCAAACGTAACATCTGTCAGTTTTCCGGTTACATAGTTGAAAATGTGTTCCACCACACCTTTGACCTTATCGGCCAGCGTAACAGAATCCAGAAATTCTCCCTTTTTGTTGATGATGAGTTCACCAACCGGTACCTCGTCCTTCATTTCCACTTTCTGAACCTCTCCGGTATCTTTGACTGTGAATGTCACATCATTGGCTACCAGATAACCATGCGGTGCAAACTCTTCATGTAGGGTATAAGTCTCACCCACTTTCAGATATTTGATCACATGCGGTGCATCTTTGGAAGATGTCCAGCTATCTACTACATTTCCATCTTTATCCGTTACTTTCAGATAAGCTCCATCCAGTTCTACACCGGTTGTTGCATCTGATTTTGTGATTTCAACAGTTGTCGGCTGGTTCTTCTTTACGGATTTTAATGTTACTGTCTGTACATCCTGCCCCTGATAAGAAGCATCAAATCTCAGTACTTCATCCGAAGATACGAATCCATCTGGTGCTTTCAGTTCTTTTACATAATAGCTTCCAAGTGGAAGATCCAGTGTACATGCTGCCTGACCTTTTTCATCAGAAGTCATTTCCTGTAAAAGAGTATCTGCTTTGACGATCACTTTTCCATCTTTCGTCTGAATGTCTTTTGCATTGTAAATACCGAACACTGCTCCGGCTACTGTATTGCCTGTCTCAGCATCCTGTTTTTCGACCGTAATCGACACTTTCTGTCGTTCATCTGTGACAGAGATTTCTTTCTCGATCACTGCGGTATCCTGATCTGCATAAGCAAATTCGACATTTTCCGGCACCGTATTTAACACATAAGTGTCCGGTGCATTCTTCTCTTTGACATAGTATCTGCCAAGTGGAAGATTCTTTACAGTTGCATAACCATCTGTATCCGTTGTAACGGTTGCCACCAGTGCATCCTTTGCAAAGTACAAAGTTCTCTGTCCATCTGCATCTACCTGATGATCGGCAGTATAGATATCCTCTGCCGCATAGACTTCAAATTCAGCACCTGCAAGTCCAGCCATTTCATACTGGAAGTCCTTATCAAATCCCTTTAACACTTCACCCTGTTTATAGATCTTTAACTGACCTTTGACCGGGGCATTGGTATATTCCACATCAATGACTGCATCTCCTGTGACAGGATCGGTCAGATAAGCAGTATCTGTATCAACTGCAACTGTCACATAGTTTTTGGATATTGTGTACCCATCGGGTGCCGTCACTTCCTCAATCCGGTAGTTGCCAGGTTTCAGATTCTTTGGCAGTACCAGGTATCCTTCCTCATTTGTGAAATAGGATTTGTGTACCGTTGGCTTCGGATAGGATGTTGTCTGTTCCACATATTTCTGGTTATCCAGGTCATATACCTTGAATTCTGTATTTGCCAGGAGTACAGATTTCTGTGTTTCTGCATCCTTTTTGATGATCTTTAATTTTGCTTTGAATTCTTTATCCAGAAGCACTCGCCATGTCTGCGGTGTATCCGGATGATTCTCTGTGATCTTCACTATAAAATCATCAACCGGTGCATAGTTGTGTTTGCTTGTGGTTTCTCTTACCACATAAGTTCCATATGGAAGCGGAATCGATCTTGCATATCCTTTTTCATCGGTAAACATTTCTGCCTGGCCATCTGCAGTCAGTACAACTGGTCTAGCTGAGTCAAAATCATAACTTCCATCTGCTTTTACTTTCAGATCACTGACAAGCCATGCTGAAAAACCAACTCCCTGCAGAAGATCTGCATCGGTCTTCCCGTTGTTTGCTACCTTGATGATCTGAAATGGCTGTTTGATGACAGTTTCTTTACATACAGAAGTTCTTTCTACTGTCGGAACAGTAGCACCTTCGTAAGTACAGTCCACCTCATGTTCTGTCGGATCCAGTACGTATCCCACCGGAGCACTAAGCTCTTTCAGATAATACTTTCCAAGATAGAGATCCGATACAGAAGCTTCGCCATTCTTATCCGTTGTCAGGGATGTGATCAGGCTGTCTTTCTTATGGATCGTTCCGGTTCTTCCATCCGGATGAACAATATCTTCCCTTGCATAAAGGCCATATACTGCACCTTCCAGCGTTGCATCACCCTGTGCTGCATTCCCTGTCTCAGCATCCTGTTTTGCAATGTTGATCTTTGCATTTACACGTTTGTCTGTTACATTTTTGGTCGTTGTCTTTCCGATAGCAAGAGTCACATTATAAGACTTTGTATCGATCTGATACCCTATTGGAACAGAGATTTCTTTCAGATAAACAACTTCCTGTGTTTTCTCCATTGTGAGCTGTGAAGCACCATTCTGATCAGTTGCAGGCATCTCTGCGATCAGCTTTGTATATGCAGCATCGGAATAGATCCCGTACACTGCACCAGCCAGTGCATTTCCTGTATCCTGATCTTTCTTTACAATGGATACTTTGCATTCTTTTGTCCAGGTTACTTTAAAATCCACATATTTCTCATTTCCGACACCTTCACCGAAAACAAGAGCCAGGTCCTGTGTTCCGGATCCTGTTACAATCTTGTAAGCAGAGTATTCTTTATCAATGCTTCCCTTCATCCGAGAAGAAAATGTAGCACTGACGCTCTCTGCCTGATCAAGTGGTGCTGTCAGATAAAACTGTGTACCTCCACTGATTTCTACACTTGCTCCTGCAGCACTTGTTTTACCGGTTGTCACATTTACAAGCTTTACACCGCTTGGCAACTTAAATGTGATTGTCTGCAGTTTATCTGCTTTGAATGTGATCACGCTTGTTCGCTGGCTGTTTCCTTCCACATAAGCCTTTACATTAGATTCGGAAAAGCTCATATCTACAGACGGAATGTCCGGCATATTTACACAATAATTGTAAAGTTCCATTGCCAGGTTCTTTCCTGTTGCATTGGTTCCGGATGCCCAGTCACTGGATCCATTTGCATAAGCTGCTGCAAGATGGGTAATGATGAATCTCTTTCCTGCCGGAAAATCCGGATGTTTCTCATCGAAGAAACCATTCTCATCACTTGCTTTTGTTCCGTAATAGCAGACCTTTGCAAGTGTCTTTCCATCGGCAAGTTTCTGGATCGTATAAGTTCCATTTCCCGGTCCTTTTTTCGATGGTTCAACACAGTATGCTGTCGCATTGATGCTTCCCCATTTCACATAATACGGACAAGTCAGATAAGAACCTAATCCATAATCTGCGTAATAGTACCAGGAACCGGCTGTGACTGTGACTGATTTTGTTCCTGTTTCACCGGAAGCAAGCATCATTGGCATATCAAAAGTAATACTTTCGCCTGCTTCAAGATCCGCAAGAGCAACTTCCTGGTCAACAGCTTCCTGCATAACCTCTGAGAGTGTGATCCCTGTTTCCGGATCAACGGTCTCCTGATTCTCCGTTGCTTCGATCTCTGCATCAAATTCTTTTTCTGTCAGTTCTGTTTTGCTCTCCGTTTCAGCAGCACCAGTTTCCTCTGTAGACGAGTCAGCCTCAGAATCCTCAGTTTCTGTCTTATCGGAAGAACCAGCATCCTGATCAGAAGAACTTTCTGACTGCGAATCTTTCTGCTGATCCGCTTCTTTTACCACGATCTTTCGATTGATCTGGTAGGTTGGGTGATCCGTTGTCTGTGGTTCTACATAATAGACTGCCTTATAGGAATTGGCATAATCGGTAGAAAAATCATTCCCGTCCGCATCTTTTGCTTCCTGAAATGTAACTTTTACTTTGCTGCCATCCTGGATCGTAAGACCGGTATAATCACTCTTTACATCGAAATTGTCTCCAACCTTGATCTCATAATCCTTTGCAGTTACCACTTCATCTTCATCCAACTGATCCTTGATCTCCTCATAATACGGAATCTTTTTTACAGATCCAGCATCATCAGAAGCATAGGCAACAGCGGGAGAGAGTACCGTCGATAGAACCGTTACTGCAGTCAGTAAACCGGACATCACCCTGCGTGCTTTCTTTTTCACGTTCATTCTCTTAAATCCTTCCTTTCTGATTCTTTTGTGTATGGTTATCTGTTAGTTTCTGCATATTATCTTTTATACGAAGATGATCGCCTCCTTTCCTGAAATTTGTGCTATTTGGGACAGTCAGCACAAGCTGAGATAACAGCACAAATATATGGCGGTACCTGTTTGTCACAAATACCGCCACATGATTTCTACTGTCATCCTCTTTTTAGATTCAGACATTTTATTTTGATTTAAGATTTAAGCGTTTTCCTGTTTTCTTTCCCGGATCCGTTCCTATATCAGTTTCCATCTCTGATACGTTTTCTTCTGGCAGACACGCAGCTTTTCGCTCTATGCATGTTCAAATCAAATATCACTCCGGGCAGGCTATTCATTTTTCAAGGTACATGAAGGTGTTCTATGCAAACCCTTCATATAACGAAACGCTCAGAGCCTGTTTTACAGTGGTCTAATTCAATTTTTTTGAAATTTTTTTAAAATTCTTCGTTTTCCGCCTTTTTTTTCATCGTTTTTAATGCTCTGTTCAGGAGGTCATTTACACTCTGTTGTTTGATTCCCAGATAATCTGCGACATCCTGCTGACGCATTTCTTCGAAATAAACCAGATTGAGTACCATCTTTTGCCTCTCTGTCAATTCCTTGATCAGCGCATGCAGAATTTCTCTGTCGATAACATCGTCAACAAAATCTTTTGAAGATCCTCTCATAATCTCCGCATCATCTGTAACATCGCTGTTAGAAAACACACCATGATTGGTGCTGATTTTGCTCTGGCTGTATGCCATACGGTCTTCAGCCTCCATCAGCAGACGGATATACCAGTTTTCATTATCAAAGAACTCTTTATTGAATTCCTTGTTATCGCCAGTTACACTCACATATTCATAGTCATCACAACTATGAAGCGGAAATACGGTTGATTGATTTCCTGCTGTATAAAGTACATATCCGTGATCATAAACAGAGATTGTTGTATCTGCATTGATCATTTCCTTTACTACAACTTTGTGTTCCTTCAAGGATTTCACGCTTGGGATTCTCTTCTCCACATCAGCAACTTTCACGATTTTTTTCAGTTCTTTTAATGTCAACATAAAGACCACCTTTCTGCCTTTCGGCTCCGGGTGGTCCATTCCATCTTTTATGAAATTTCTGCACAGACATAAAGAACTGCAGTACAAGAGGTCACGAACTCACCCGTTTTTTTTGAACGGGAGTCCGCGACTCCTTTGTAACGCATGTATCTGCGTTTAGATTAAGTTTGCCAGATTGCCTGGCTTATTCAGTTGATATGTGCATCTTCTGATTCATTCTCTGTTTGCTCTTTGCGAAACATGGAATAATCGCCCATAGCATCGTAAGGACAATGCCTTACAAATTCCTGGTATTCGATTTCAGTCATCTTTGCT
Organism: Ruminococcus sp. J1101004sp1_RTP21198st1_B9_RTP21198_201120; assembly: GCF_040924245.1. Lineage (NCBI taxonomy): Bacteria > Bacillati > Bacillota > Clostridia > Eubacteriales > Oscillospiraceae > Ruminococcus > Ruminococcus sp. J1101004sp1_RTP21198st1_B9_RTP21198_201120. Next base: position 41,703 of record NZ_JBCOMI010000029.1, read on the forward strand.
TCCTCCTTTGTGTCATATTATCAAAATCTCTATTTACAATTATTTTTGCAAAAAAGAATTCAACCTCTATATAACGAAACGCTGAGAGCCTGTTTTACAGTGGGGTACGACAAAAAAATTTAAAAATTTTTCGAAATACGTCAAAAAAGCCCGACAAAACAAATACTTCAACAATCTCCAAAACCAGAAAAGACTTCTGATCTTGCAGTGTATCCGTAAATGTTTTGCCGGGCTCTTAGTGATTCCAGTCAGGTTCAGCTCCTTGACAAACTCTTGCTGTCTGGTGCGTTCTTGATGGTTCCTGCCAAATCCAACGCTTACTACAGACAGCTCATTCTATTCTGTTATGATCCCTGATTCATCATTTTTCGGGAATACGTCCGCATCCTGGACTTTAATTGTTCATCTCGGATGTGAATCGGACGAACCGACACCATATCATCCTTTACAAATATCTCCAATGTACTGCGACATTTTTTGCACTCCACTTCTGAATCGCTTTGTGCGCTCTTTTCAATAAATGCTCCACATACAGAGCAATGTACATGCCATTTAATAGCACCTGATCCCATATAGGCTTCCTCCTTTAAGCAATAAGATATTTCTCCATTTATTACTCAACGGACCAAAGGGAAATCAAATCCGCCTTATGAGCATCATGCCATCCATTCCGTAAGTGCCAAAGCTACACGAACAGCACGATTTCTATTCTGATCAGATCTGCTTTGTCGATCTGTGCATCCTTTTTTATCCTTTCACCAGCTACCACTCACTCTTTCCGGTATAAAAAATTCCGCTGTGATTAATTAACATGATATTTCAATAGTTTCAAATACATCACCAGTCAGATCACAGATGTCCTGGATCTGAATCTCGGTATCATTAATCCGTAAGTGGACTGATGGATCAAAAAATTCTACGGTTCCAGATAATGTATGGTACTGACCAATTAATGGATTCTTCCATGACTTTTGAAAATAAGTTGCCTGTATCTTCATTCCATATGCCAGGATCCTTAATTTCATATCCAACTCATTTTTCTTTTCCTCAGATAAATCTCTTTTTGGTTCATAAATGATTTCCTGTTGCCGGATTGTTTCATCCAGTCCACGAAGTGCCGCAAATGGAGCAAACTGTTTTGCCCTGCGTCCTACATCCATGGGATGTCTCCTGGAAACCGGTCTTGGTAAATATAAATACGGTTGATATGCACTTGCCAGCACTTTTTGCACCTCCTCTAAGCACGGTGACCACCTATTTGCTCGTTGCGTTCTCTATAAGTAGAACACTCTAGCAGGTTGGATCCCCGCATGATCGCATTCTTCCCATAACGCTGCTTTACATTCAATACTGCTTCCTGTAAATGCCGTTCCTTATCGGTCTGTTTGGGATCATCAAACAGGCTGTACTGCACATAACTTTCAGGAACAACCCTGTTCGCACACACCTCGATTCTTCGGATTCCGGTATATCTGTCTGCAATCCTGAGATATAAATCTTCCACTGCATCTATGATCTTTTTGGAACTGTTACTTTCTCTTTCGAGTTTTACGGTTCCTTTGGATGCCTCATGCTCATACCTGTGGTCATAGGCGATCCATAAGGTGAGAGAGCTTGTTACCAGTCCTTTTTCAAACAGATCCAGGACCAGATTATCTGTCATTTCCCTTACGATCACAAGTGCTTCATCAAAAGAATAATTTCGCATCAGCACCTGACCATTTGAAAGGCTGTGTTCCTCCGAATGATAGTTCTTGATGTCACTCATCCGGCATGTTTCATATCCCCATGCATGATCGATCAACAGCTCTGCATCAATCCCAAACATCTTATACAGCCAGTCTTCGGATCTTAAAGAAGCCATTGCAATATCGCCCATCGTATGGATTCCATAACCGGCCAGTTTTTTTTCAGTCCGGGATCCAATCCTCCAGAAGTCACTTAATGGTTTGTGATCCCATAGCTGCTCTCTGTAAGAGAATTCATCCAGGATTCCAATATGGTCATCCACATGCTTTGCTACGATATCCATTGCGATCTTAGCAAGATACAGATTGGTTCCCACACCAGCGGTTGCAGTGATACCTGTTTCTTCCATAACCTCCTGCATAAGCTTTACCGCCATTTCTTTTGCAGTGAGATGATAAAGCTGCAGATAGTTTGTCACATCAATAAAACACTCATCGACACTGTACACATGGATATCTTCTTTTGAGACGTACCGCAGATAGATTCCATAGATCTTTGCGGAATAATCCATATACAGCTGCATCCTTGGCATGGCTGTGATGTACTTCACACAATCCGGTATCTCATGGATCCGGCACCGGTTCTTGATGCCAAGAGCCTTCATAGCCGGAGTGATTGCCAGGCAGATTGTTGACTTTGATCTGGTCGGATCTGCAACCACCAGGTTTGCTTTAAATGGATCCAGCCCACGTTCTACGCATTCCACAGAAGCATAAAAGGACTTTAGATCAATACAGATAATAGAAGTCTGATCCTGACTCACATTGCCACCTCCCATACGTCTTTCCTCTTTCTGTAACATGTATCCCATTTTAACTATCAATGACTGTCTATCTTTCCTGTTTTCTTCAAAATATAGGAAATTCATTTCACATATTCATTGACAAAAGAGGAAATATTGTGTATCTTATAGGAAAGATGTTTCCCTTATCTGTGATTCACATTATAGGAGAGATATTTCCCTTTGTCAAGATTAATTTTTATTTTTTAGGAGACACATTTCCCGTTTTGCCTTGAAGCGGCTAATGAAACTTATAAGACAAGGCTTAGAAAGAGGTATGTTTATGACATTCGGTGAAAAAGTAAGATCATTAAGAAAAGAAAAAAAGATGAGTCAGCAGGAACTGGCCAGCATGGTTGGTGTTTCATATAGGACCATTCGATCCTGGGAAGTAGAAGGACGTTTCCCAAAACAAAATGTTCTGTATCAGAAACTGGCAGATGCATTACAGTGTGATGTTTCTTATCTCATGAGTGAGAATGAAGCTTTTATCACAGAGGCATCCGAACAGTTTGGTAACCGCGGTGCCAAACAGGCTCAGCAGATTCTGGAACAGGCTGCAGCTATGTTTGCCGGTGGATCACTGACAGACGAAGATAAAATAGCTTTTATGGATGAGATCCAGAGCCTTTATCTGGATTCCAAAAGACGTGCAAAGAAATTTACACCGAAAAAATATCTGAAAAACCAAGAGGAAAAATAATAGAAGGCGGGATTATTGTACACCTAATCTGTTACCTTATAGTTACAAGGATATTTCTGCCCTTTTATTTTTTACTTTTGAGGTGATTTATTTGAGAAACACTTACATATATACAGAAACAAAGAAATTAATCAAGAAATATGGAACCCGAGATCCATTTGAGATCATGGATCAGATGAACATTGTTGTCGGGGAAACTTCCAGATATAAGACACTGAAAGGATATTGTTTTATGAGCTGCAAGACGATCTATGTCATGATCAGCAGTTTCCTTTCAGAAGAAGAAAAGATGATCGTTGCCGCCCATGAATTAGGGCATATCATGCTGCATCGTTCCCAGCTGAAAATGGCTCCGATGCAAGATGATACACTCTATAATATGACGGATAATACAGAATACCAGGCCAATCTGTTTGCTGCCGATCTTCTGATTGATGATGAGGAGATCGAAGATATGGTTCAGAACGAAGACCTGGATTATTTCGGACTCTGCAGTTCTCTGAATGCAACTCCGGAACTCATGAGCTTTAAACTATACAGCCTGACAAAACGAGGCCAGGCTTATCATATGCCGATGGAGATTCAGAGTAATTTCCTGGCAAAATAATAAAGGATAAGCGCATTCTACAATAAGAAAACTATAGATTTATCTCACTGAAAGGAGGAACATTTATGTCAAGACATCATATAGAAAAGGTAACTTGTCCTTCCTGCCATCATGAGGGGGATTTTGAGCTCTGGGACAGTATTAATACTGCACTGGATCCTGAAATGAAAGAGAAGGTACTTAATCAATCTATTTTCCTTTATACCTGCCCGAGCTGTGGAGAGACCTTTCGTTTAAACTACTCCACACTCTATCACCAGATGGAAGATCTTGTCATGATTTATCTGGTTCCTGAATCAGAAGTAAAGAAGACATATGAAATATTTTATGAAAAAAATGCTTTGGCTGATTATCGTACCGAAAAGTACTTATACCGGATTGTGACATCAGCAAATCAGCTCGTTGAAAAGATCCAGATCTTTGATGCAGGTAAAGATGACAGGGTAATGGAACTTGTTAAATTACTTGCGACAGATTCTATTCTCAAAAATGATCCCGATATAGAATTTGATGAACTGCGCTTTGCTGTCGACGACGACGGAACAAATATTCTTGTAATCATTAATAAGGGTGAGATTACTGGTGCAGTTGACATTGACAATATGTATGAATTTGCTTCTTCACACTGCACTGATTTCAAAGATCTCCGCGATGATGAGGATATTGTTATCAATAGGGAGTGGATCCTTAACAAACTTACCGAAGAAGAAAATTAATAATATATTTGGTGGCTACACCCCCAAGCCCCTGTAGAATAAATAACGCCAGTACTGGATATTAAAAATCCCGCACCGGCGTTATTTATTAAAATATTTTGTTTTTTAATCTTCAACACTCTCTACTGAAACTTCTTTTTTCTTCCTACTTTTACCAGAAATCATCTTGTGTCCTGTATAAATAGCCATAATCATGCAAAGCAAAGAACTTGCTGCAAAGTACTTATGGCCTTCTTTTGATCCCTTATAACCTGTATAAAAAGTTCCAAGCATTGTAATCAGTGCACCGATAGACCAATATTTATGTGATTTCATTCAGATACCTCCTGCCGTTTTTCTTAATCATATACCTTTTAAAAGATATATACAAACTGAAAGTTATAGTGCAATCTTTTTCCATTTTCTAATCTTGGTTCTAAAGGTTCCGAACGGAGCAACTGTATTAACATGTATGAATTTGTATACTTCCCAGACAGCTGTTTTAGTTGCTTCGTCAGCCCATTTTCTCATATGTGGTTTAAATAATTCTTCATCACTCAGAGAATCAATCATTGCATAAATAGAGTTGATATTCTCATTCAATCTGTCTTTCAATTCTTGCAGTGACAGCTGAGCATATGTATCTGTGAACCATTGATATAATTCGCCAAGCTGATTCCACTTAAAATTATCCGAAGGAGTTTTGACAGGAATACCCTTTCTTTCGTCTGATTCCCATTTAATAACAAGAGTTGTCCAGCCAACCTGATAAGCAAGATTTTCTGCCGGAGTTCGATCGACCTCATCAATTCTCTTATCTTTTAAATGCTCCGGAATATCATTAAATTCTGAAATATACTTTGCAAAGCTTTTATTTATCTCGTTTTTAAGCTCGTCTTTATTCTCATATGTTCTCAATAGTCTATCTCCTCAGCTTCCGATTTTCCAGTTTCAAAAAAAGGATTTTTCAAATTAGTCTTTGCAAATAACCTTTGAACCTTCACCATCAATTACAATTCCCTGATGGTTGTTAATAGGGCATAGATTCAAATCCGAAAACTCAGTCATTATTTTCTCGGTAACTTTCTTAAATGGTGCTGTAAGATAATGCGGAAGAACATAGAAATCAATCAAATCAAGCCCTGCATCATCTTCTTGTGAGTAGTCCTCCGGCTTTTCATCCATTTGCTCGATATATTGGATGCTTGGAGCGCATATAATTGCGCCTGCCGACTCGCCGATCATCAATTTTCCATTTACCAATTCCTTTTTCAGCAACCCATCAGTTCTTGTTTTACGGAGTTGGTCCATAAGAAAGAAAGAATTTCCGCCGGTAAAATATATCACATCTGCATCTTCAAAAACAGACTGTATCGTTGAATAAGCCTCCGTTGAAATATCAATTTCAGTTACGATTGCTCCCAACTTTTTGAATAATTTTCGAGCCGAGCCGACATAACCGGTGTAGCCTTCACGCAACGAAGCTGTTGGAATAAATGCGACTTTCTTATTTTCAATTTCTTCTTTTATCAGACTTCCTACACTTGAAAAGTGCGAACATAAAAATAGTTTCATCAATATTCTCCTTTATAAATACCGATTTATTTGTTATCATCATCTTTTTTATTTTTATTCAACCATGTAGCACCAAAACACAAAGAGGTTGAACCTAGACATAGATATATAACACCCATCCCAACATCACTAGTAAAATTTAATATAGCACTAACGTAGAAAAGCAAAGACGTTATAAAATATAATAATGCTGTTATTTTGTTTCTTTTCATCATGTGCACTCCTTCAAATTCCGATTTTCACATCAAATCATTTTCTTCATTCTATCACAGAATCATGTTATTCCGCCATCAATTTTTCGAACCAGGTATCCATGACAATAATAAACTGGCCTGCACCCTGCCATTCTTGCAGCATTTCATCCAGAGTTTTGTGTTTCTCATATTTCTGCACATACACCCAGGTGGCTATACCACTAGCCTCAGAAATAATTCCTGTTATGATCTTACGCATGATGTCCTCAAATTCTGCGATTTCCTCTTTTGGAACGATGTCATAGAGATTAGGAATCTGAAAATCTTCTTTCCCACAGTTCTCATGTACATTAATCAGCTCTGCTTTCACCCTTTTTCTGGATTCCTCGGGTAATTTCAAATATTGCCAGATCATTGAGACCACTTCGGAAGGTGTGTCTTTTTTGATCGGTGGTAACTGAATAAAATCATTGTTTTCGCTCATTTTCATATCCTCCTCACGATAAAATAAAATCAATAATACTTTCTCTTGTCATATCCAGTACAGTGTCTACAAACACTCCTGCAAACAGGATCAGATACAGAATTACACTCAGCGAAAACAGGAATGCAACCTGTACCCAATCATGGTAACAGTATGCAGTCGCTATAATCAACAAAGTGAATATAAATCCAAGGATTCCTCTGACAACCGCATAAGTCTGTACTGTCATCTTCACTGCCAGGCCGATCACAAAAAGTATCAGCCATACCGGCAGTAATAATATCTTCCCAGCAAGTTTTAAAATAAACATGTGCACCTCCTATCTTGCCAGTCCTGGCATATCATGGTTCACCTCTGCCTGATAATACCCGTTCATCGTTGACGGTGCATTAAACAGGGCTGCTAATAAATATTTCTTGATGTTCTTCACCTTTGTGGTGTTACCACTCATACAGTGTAAGACATACTCGATATGTGAATAGGTCAGCATCAGAAATTTTTTCTTCACCAGTGATGCCGGATACCAGTTGCTGGCAATCAAGATCTTGTCATTTTTACACATCACAGTCTCTACGATCAGGTTCACGATTTCATCTACCTGCCGCATATCGTCATGATGGGTTACTTCCAGTGATTCATAATCAATGGTCTCTTTGACAAGGTTTTCATAAGCCTGATAATCCTCAGAGCGGTTATCGCTATCAAATCTTTTCTCATCCACAGATATGATATGATTAGATTTATTATCATTCATTTCAGTATCACTAAGATTAGTATTATTAGGGTTTGAAATGTAAACTTCTTGAAGTTTGTTTTCGGGACTTCTAGAAGTTTGATTTTGGGACTTCATGAAGTTTGAATTGTAAACTTCTGTAGGTTCCTCATTTTCCAAAGAAGTTTGTTTTTTAAACTTCTTTAATTCCTCTTCAAATTTTTTCTCATCTGTTTTCTCGGGCATAAAGGTTTTCACGTAGATAACGTTCACCTTTCCAAATCCCTGTCTGCGTTTTTCAATCAAACCAATTCCTGTTTCGTCATCCAGTTCTCTCATGGATTTGATGGCTTTATTTCTGCCACAGTTCAGTAATTCCATGATATCTTCGATGGAAAAATAGATATATGCTCTGTTTTTGTCATCAAACCACTGATTCTTGATGGAAAGAGACATTCGATCCAACATCAGTCCATATAAAATTTTAGCATCGCTCGATAAATCTTTAAAATAACTGTCTGTAAATAATGCTTTTGGTATGCGGTAGAAGCTGAACTGATCAGCTTCGGTACCGTAAAAATAATTAAATGTCATTTTTTTCTCCATAGTTTCCTCCTTTCATTTTTTGCTAAGAAGTCCTCTTTTTAAACTTCTTTGACTTTGTTTTCTTAGCATTTTCTATCCTTAACAGGACTGTTCCTGCATCCATTTTTCTAATAATGATTCAATCACCTGCTCCATATCTTTGGCTGTATAATCATCCGGAAAGTACTTTGTCAGTTTCTTTTCTGAGAAAGTAAGAGATCGGGATACTTTCTTTGCCATCACACAGTTATTGAAAATTGATAACATCTGGATCTGATTGATTGGTCCATCATTCAGCTGATTTCTGAGTGCTGCAATCTGTTTTGGTTTGATAAATCCTGTGTCGCAGATATATTCGTAAATCCATCCCTGTACTTCCTTATCGATGTAAGAGATATCTACAGCAACCGTGAATTGAAGCTTTTTGTTATCTACCAGATCAAGAAGTTCAGGAATCAATTCTGTCAGGCGAATGTAACGCTGAATCTGTTTAGAACTTTCTCCAACTTGCTCTGCTAATACATCCCTAGATACAGTTCCTATTAAATTCTGGTCATTTTGGCCAGAATTACTTTTTGGTCTTCCTGCTTGTCTTTTCATAGCTGCTAATTTCATCTTATAAGCAAAAGCTTTCTCACTCGGCAACAGTTCCTCTCGCTGAATGTTAGCGTCCACCATCGCCACAATGGCATCATCATCCGATAATTCTCTTACGATTGCCGGAATAGTCGTAAGTCCTGCAAGCTGTGCTGCATGCATTCTTCTGTGACCGGATACCATTTCATATTCTTCATTTTCATCCATGCGAAGCAGTACCGGAGTCAGTACTCCATTGATCTTTACACTTTCAACCAGATCCTGCATCTTTTCATCATCCAGCACCTTGAACGGATGATTCTTAAACGGATGGATCTTACTAATTTCTATCTCCATTGCTGACTCTTCATTTACCACACCAAGCAGTTCATCAATACTTGCCAGTTTAATCTTTTCGCCACTTCTATTTTTCATTACTCAAAACCTCCTGTGTCAATTTCATATATGCCTCGGCAACTTTTCCTTTCGGACAGTGCATGTAAATACTTTTTCCCTCTGCACTGGTCTCAGCTGCTTTTACAGACATCGGGATCACATTTTCAAATACTTCAATCTGGCTTCCGTAGGTTGTATGTACTCTCGATGCAATGTCTCTTGCGTAATTGGTTCTGAAATCTACCATAGTCAGGAGAATGCCCTCAATCGCCAGTTTCCGGTTCAGTCTTTTCTTTACTGTAAGAATGGTCTTGATCAGCTGCTGAAGTCCTTTAACAGGCAGATATGCGGCCTGTACAGGTATCAGCACAGAATCAGAGGAGACCAGTGCATTGATTGTCATCATACCAAGGCTTGGCATACAGTCGATCAGGATATAATCGTATCGGCATCTTATCGCATCGATATATTCCTTCATGATCATTTCTCTGCT